>JBMFPD010000157.1:0-7625 GCA_049969295.1 Anaerolineae bacterium
GTAACCTGGTCGGATGCGGCGAACCAGGTCGTGGAGCGGACCGTCCGCCCCGTCCAGAACCCGAGGGGAGGGGCCGCAGGATGGCTCCTGACCTTCCGGGACGTGACCGAGGAGCAGAAACTGGCCCAACTCCGTGAGGACCTGAGCCAGATGATGGTCCACGACCTCCGCAGCCCCCTCTCGGCGGTCGCCACGGCCCTCAAGATGCTCCGGGAGATGGCCGACGACCTCTCCCCCGAACGGCGAGAGCAGTTGGTGGACATGGGGCTCCGCGGTGTGGAGCGGCTGGACATCATGATCCACACCCTTCTGGAGATCGGCCGGCTTCAGTCCGGCGACCTGCGGCCCGAGCAGATCCCCCTGCCCCTTGACGAGGTGATCCAGGCCGTTGTGCGACGGCTTGCACCGCTGGCTGTGGAGGCTCACATCGACATCCAGGTGGACCTGGAAGAGAGCCTCCCGCCCGCCTATGCCGACCTCTCCCTGGTGGAGCGGGTGTTGAGCAACCTGCTGGACAACGCCCTCAAGTTCAGCCCGGACCACTCCTTGGTGACCATCTCCGCCCATGCAGTGCACGGACAGGACAAGCCCGGGCGATGGCTGCGCGTTGCCGTGCGGGACCAGGGGCCCGGTGTCCCCCCGGCTTACCGGGAGGCCATCTTTGAGAAGTTCGGGCAGGTCCGCAACGCTCCAAGCCGCCGCCGGGGGGCCGGGCTGGGGCTGACCTTCTGCCGCCTGGCGGTGGAGGCCCACGGAGGCCGCATCGGCTTGGAGTGCCCTCCCGAAGGAGGGAGCATCTTCTGGTTCACCCTGCCGGCGGCCACGGAGGAAGACCTCGCCTCGCCCGCAACCCAGGAGTGACAGCATGACACCGGAGGCCGACCTCGTCCTGAAGCACGCAGCCCAACTCCTCACCCTGGCCGGGCCGCCCGGGCCCCGCCGCGGCCGGGCCATGGAGAACCTCGGCCTGATAGAAGATGGAGCCCTCATCGCCGTGGACGGGCGCGTGGCCTGGGTGGGCCCCACGCGCGACCTCCCGGACACCTCCGCACGCGAGGTCCTGGACGCCACGGGCAGGGTGGTCCTGCCCGGCTTCGTGGATGCCCACACCCACGTGGTCTGGGCCAGCGACCGGGCGGAGGAGTTCGTCATGCGGCTACAGGGGGCCACTTACCTGGAGATCCAGGCCGCTGGCGGAGGGATCATGCGCACGGTGCGGGCGACCCGCGCCGCCACGGCAGAGGAACTGGCCGCCGAGAGCCTGGCCCGCCTGCGGGAGATGCTGGTCCACGGCACCACCACCGCCGAGGCCAAAACGGGCTACGGCCTGGAGACGGCAGCGGAGATCAGGCAACTCCAGGCCCTGCGGTACCTGGCCCAGAGGCAGCCCGTGGACCTCGTCCCCACCTTCCTCGGGGCGCACCTGGTGCCCGCCGAGTGGAAGGAGGACCCGGAGGGGTACGTGCGGCTCCTCGTGGAGGAGATGCTGCCCGCGGTCCACCGCTGGTGGCGCGAGGCCTGGCCGGACCGTCCCCTCTTCTGCGACGTCTTCTGTGACGAAGGGGCCTTTGACGTGGACCAGGCCCGCCGCATCCTGGAGGCGGCGCGGGCCCTGGGGATGGGCCTGAAACTCCACGTCGACGAATTCCGGAACCTGGGGGCGACGCGCCTGGGGGTGGACCTGGGCGCGACCTCCGTGGACCACGTGGTGCGCACCTCGCCGGAGGAGATCCGTCTCCTGGCCCGCTCTCGCACCATTGCTGTGGCTCTGCCGGGCACCACCTTCGGCCTGGGCCACTCCGACTACGCCCCGGCGCGGCAGATCGTGGACGCCGGCGGAGCACTCGCTCTGGGCACCGACCTGAACCCTGGCACCTGCTGGTGCCCCTCCATGCCCTTCATCCTCGCCCTGGCCTGCCGCTACCTGCGCCTGACGCCTGCGGAGGCCATCTGCGCCGCCACGGTCAACGCGGCCTGGGCCTCCGGCTGCGGCGCACAGGTGGGCACCCTGGAGCCGGGCAAGCAGGCCGACCTCATCCTGCTGGACCTCCCCAATTACCTCCACCTTCCCTACCGCTTCGGGGCCAACCCGGTGGAGACCGTGGTCAAACGGGGGAAGGTGGTCTTCCGTCGGGAGGGGGGTCTGGGGCTTGACCACAGAGGATTCTGAACATAGGGTCTTCTGAGCACCCCTTCCCCGGCCCGCGCGCGGGGAGAGGGCCCAGGGGGTGGGGGTGGAGGGCGCACGGCCGTGCGCCCCTTCCCCGTCGCCTTGCTCGGGAGGACATATCGTCAACAACCGGCGCAGCCCTCAGGGCTCAGCGCACGACGAAGCGGGAGCCGTCCTCCCCCTTGGTCACCTCAATGCGCACGGGGAACATCTCCTTCAGTTCCTCCACGTGGGTGACCACGAGGATGCAGGCGAAGTCGTCCTGGATGGAGGCGATGGCCTCCATCAGGCGTTCGCGGCCCACAGTGTCCAGCGCGCCGAACCCTTCGTCGATGAAGAGGGTCTGCAAGCGGGCGCCGGCCCGCCGCGCCAGGAGCCGCGAGAGGGCCACCCGCAGGGCGAAGTTGACGCGGAACGCCTCCCCGCCGGAATAGAGTTCGTAGGGCCGGCTGCCCAGTTCGTCGCTGATGAGGATGTCCAGCACTTCCTGGGTGGTGCCGGACTTGGTCTCCCGCTGGGTCTGCAGGTCCACGCGCATGCGCCCGTCCGTCATGCGGGAGAGCAACCGGTTGGCCTCCTCGGTGATCTCCGGCAGGGCCTGGTCAATCAAGAGGGCCTGGACGCCCTGTTTGCCGAAGGCGGTATCCAGTTCCTCGTAGAGGGCCTGTTCGTAGGCGGCCTGCTCCCGCCCCTGCTCCTTTTGCTTCCGCTGTTCCCGCAGGTGCTGGCAGTGGGCGACTCGCTGGCGGGCGGCCCCCAGGGCATCCCGGGCTTCGGCCAGACGGCGCCGGAGGTCCGCCAGGGCCTCCTCCTGGCCCCGGAGGTCCTGGCGCAGGTGGTCCAGGTCCCTCACCTCCTCCTGAAGGCGCAGGAGGTGCGCTTCCTCCTCCTCGGCTTGCTTACGGTAAGCCTCCCACTGCTCGCGGTCCACCTCCAGGTCGGTCTGGAGGGCCGCCACCTGCTCCACCGCTACCCGGAGGCGGGCTGCTTCCTCCTGGTAGGGGGTCAGGCGCTCCACCTCGGCATTGTCCTGCTGGAAGGCCTGGGGGTCCACCGCGCACTTCGCCAGGGCTGTCTCCACCCGAGCCAAGCGTTCCTTGACCTCCGGTGCCACGTCGTCCTGGCGCAGGCGGTCCTCCAGCGCCTGGAGGCGCTCCCAGTGCTCCTCTGCCTCCTTCTGGGCCTGCAGGGCCTGCAGGAGGGACTGTTCGGCGGCCCCCAGTTGCCGCTCCAGGGGGGCCAGGCTCTGGAGGTCCCTGAGCACCTGCGTCAGCCGCCCCTGCACCTCCTTCACCTCCTGGTCCAACGCCTTCAGCCGCTCCCTGTGGTCCAGGAGGGTCCCTTCCAGCAACCGCTCCTCCTGCGCCATCTCCTGGACGAGGCGGGCCCGCTCCTCCGGGGAGAGGGGCTGCTGGCAAAGGGGGCAGCGCGGCTCCGTGGCCGCCTGGAGCAGGCCCGCCCGCTCCCGGAGGGCCTGGGCCTCCTCCCGCAGCCGTCCGCTCGCCTCTTCCAGGCTGGCCCGTTCCGCCAGGAGCACCTGGCGCCGTTCCTGGAGGGCCTCCTGCTCCCTCTGGACCTCCTTCAGCCTGGCCACCTCGCCACGGAGGCGATCCACCTCTGCCTGGAGTCTCTCGGCAGCGCGCGCCCGTTCCTGGGCCTTCTCCCACCGGTCGCGCACGGTGCTCGCCTCACGCTCCAGGGCGTTGCGGGCCTGAAGGAGCTGGCGTTCCAGATCGTTCTTCTCCTCGGTCTGGCGACGCTGTTGCTCCATCCGCTCAAGGAGGTCCCGCTGGCGGGCCCGGGCTTCCTCCAGCAACTGGAGGCCCTGCTGGATTTCCTCCCGCCGGGCGAGGAGGTCCTGGAGGCCGCGGAGCCGCCCCTCGCGCTCCTGGATGCGCTTCTCCAGAGCCTGGAGGCGGCGACGCGTCTCCTCCAGCCGCCGAGAGAGGTTCTGCACCTCCCGCGCCCGCTCCTCCAGCACCCGGACTTGCGCTTCCAGGGCACGGAAAGCCTTGTCGGCCTCGCGTTCCTGGGACTCCAGGACCCTGACCTGGGCCTCTGCTTCCTCCTCCTGGGCTCGGTAGCGGGGCTCGTTGGCCAGTTCCCTGTCGATTTCGCCCATCTCTGCATCCAGCCGCTGGACCGTCTCCTTGAAGGCCCTGGCCTTCTCCTTCGCCCGCTTCTGGTACTCGTCGTACTGGCCAAGGCCCAGGATCTCGCCCAGGATGCGCTTGCGCTCTGCCGGCGCCTGGGTGGTGAAGCGGTCGGCCTCCCCCTGCACCAGGAAGGCGGAGTTGATGAAGGTCTCGTAGTTCACGCGGAGGATGGAGAGGATGCGCTGCTCGGTCTGGGTCTTGGAGGCTTCGGTCAGGAGTTGCCACGTCTCACCCGTCCAGGCCTGGAGCTGGAGGTCGGTGCGGCCGGTGCGCCCGCTGAGGACGCGCTTGCGGATGACCCGGTAGCGCTGGCCCTCCACGGTGAACTCCAGGTCCACCTCCATCTCCATCTCGCCCTGGCGGATCAGTTTGTCGTCCTGGTGGGTGCGCGCCTTGCCCCACAGGGCCCAGGTGATGGCATCCAGGAGCGCGGACTTGCCGTGGCCGTTGTCCCCCACCAGCCCTGCGACGTGGATGCCGGTGAAATCCAGCACAGGGACCCCTTCGCCATAGCACATGAAGTTCCGGATCCGGAGACGGTTCGGGATCACCTCCTCACCTCCCCCAGTGAGCGGTTAGCCGTCAGCGGTCAGCGGTCAGCAATCCCCTTCCCGCTCGCCGATGAGGGACAGGATGCGGGCCACTACCATGTCCAGCGCCACGACGTTGAAGCCGCCCTCCGGGATGATGACGTCGGCGTAGCGCTTGCTGGGCTCCACGAACTCCATGTGCATGGGGCGCACGGTGGAGAGGTACTGCTCAATGACCGATTCCATGGAGCGCCCCCGCTCCCGGATGTCCCGCTGGAGCCGCCGGATGAAGCGGATGTCCGGGTCGGTATCCACGAAGATCTTGACGTCCATCATCTCCCGCAGGGCGCGGTCGGCGAAGATGAGGATCCCCTCCACCAGGATGACGCGGCGGGGCTCCACCCGGCGGGTCTCGGGCCGCCGGGTGTGGGTGGTGAAGTCGTAGATGGGGACCTCCACGGCGTGGCCGGCCCGCAGTTGCTTCAGGTGTTCCACCAGGAGTTCGCTCTCCAGGGCGTCCGGGTGGTCGTAATTGACCCGGGCGCGCTCGTGGAACGGGAGGTGGCTCTGGTCCCGGTAGTACGAGTCGTGCTGGATGTAGGCGATCCGGTCTGGCCCCACCCGCTGGAGGATCTCCTGGGCCACGGTGGTCTTGCCCGACCCGGTGCCACCCGCCACCCCGATGATGATGGCTGGACGCTCCAACCCTTTCTGCGCCATCTCGCCTCCCTCCTGCTGTGGTCCACCACGAAGGGCACAGAGAGATTTCTAAGGATTCTTCTCTGTGCTCTCTGTGTCCTTCGTGGTAGAATCCCTCCACCGCGATTCACCACGAAGGGGCAGAGAGGATTTTTTAAAGAGTTTTTTCTCTGTGTCCTCTGTGTCCTTTGTGGTGAATTCCAGCGGCAGCCTCAGGCGGTGGCCAGGACCGCCCCGGTCGCCCCCAACACCCAGGCCACCAGGCCGAGGGCCACGGAGACCCTCCGTTGGCCCCCTTCTCCCAGGCTCCAGGCCAGGAACTGGCTGCCCATTCCCGCGGCCCAGAGAGCTGCAGGCCAGGCTTGCCAGAGCCCCCCGCCCCAGAACGAGCCCGTGTGCAGCCACTGGGCAAGGCCCCCCACGGCCAGGCCCGCCGTGAGCCAGCGGGAACCCGCCTCCTGAAGGCGCACAGCCCAGGCCTCCGCAGCCCCTCCCCCTGTGCCCCGGAGGACATCCAGGGCGGGGACCAGGGAAAGGGCCAATCCCATCCACCCTGCCAGGACCAGGCCGGCCCGCAGGACCGCCCAGGCCGGCAAGCGCTCGGAGGGCAGCCCGGCCGCGGCCACCGGTTCGGGGAGGGAGGCCGCGCCGGCCATGCCGACCAGGAGGAGGACCGCGTCCAGGAGCCACCCCTTCGGGGAGGCCCACCCTCTCTCCCAGGCCCCGGCCCAGTGGGCGAACCGCTCCACCGCCTCCGCGGTCCAGCCGAGCCCCTCGGAGGGGACGCTCACTTTCCCCTCCCCCTCTGCTTCCCGGACCAGGAGGAAGCCGAACCCGCGCCCCGCTGCCACCGCCCCAGCCAGGAGGAACACCCATCCGCAGACCGTCAGGGCCGCGCCCGGGTGCCGGTGGGCCACAAACCACCCGTACTGCCCCACCAGGAAGACGAGGTCCAGGTCGTCCATCGCCACCACGCCGCTCGCCGACACCTCGGCCACCAGGCTAGGCCGCGCCTCAGAGCCGCGGTAGACCTCCAGCCGGTAGCGCGGCTCGCCTCCCCCGGCAACCTGGACCAGCCGCCCGCTGAGGCGTTGGCTCGGCACGGCAAAGGTCTGCTCCGGGCGGTCCTCCGTGAAGAAAAGGGGCACTTCCACCTCATCGGCTGCGCCCGTCGGGAAGCCTTGCACGCCCAGGGGGTGGCTTTCCTTATCCCTGGCCTGCACCGTGACCAGGGGAGAGGCACCCGTCAGGCGCAGCCAGAAGCCGCGGGCGTGCAGGGGCCAGCCCGCCCACACCATACCGGTCCCCAGTGGCTCTCCGGTGCGCGGGTCGGAGAAGGCGAGCCGGCCGGCGTGGAGGGGACTCCCGGCCCTCTGCAGCCACACAGCCTCCAGACGGACTGCCAGGGCCTGCCCCCCTGCCTGAAGGACGATCGGCTGGCCAGGTGCCAGGGGGAAAGGGCGCGCGCTCCACCCCCAGCGGGCCGCCAGGACCGCTCCAGCCAGGAGAGCCAGGCCTCCCACGTAGGCCAGCACATCCCAGGGCACACGCCACAGGGCAACGGACCGGGCATCGCCTTCCTCCCACCGGGCCAGGGGGAGCCACCCCCCTTCCCGGAGGGCGGAGGAGTGCACCGGGGATTCCAGAGGGGCACGCCCGAGCCCTTCCAGCCCGTTGGGAAGGCGCCGGGCCGTGCGCCAGGCGTGGAAGGCGTCGCTGGCGCGCTGCGCTCCCGCGACCGCCAGGTGCAGGCCGAGGAACGTGGCGTAAAGGCGGAAGAGAGTGGTGCGGAAGAGGCGCGTGAGGCCCGCGCCCTCCAGCCCACCGACGCGGGCCTGCCACCAGGGCGGAAGGGAGGCGATCCAGGCAGCGTAGGCCACCGGGTCCTCGGAGGGGGCCACAGGGGCCTGGGGGATGAGGGCCACGGCGAGGAGGAGAAGGCACCCCGCAGCAGCCAGTCCCGCCGCGGACCAGGGCGAAGCCACCCCGCGCCAGGCCATATCCAGAAGGTCCAGCGCTGGCCGAGCACCCTGCACGCTCCCGGCCCGATCCTGTGCGGAACGCTGCATC
>JBMFPD010000158.1:0-7585 GCA_049969295.1 Anaerolineae bacterium
CCAGCCGCGAGGTCTCTCCTTTCGCCAGTTGGGTGGTCACGGGGATGCTGGCCCTTGTCCCGGGGAGCGTGGCCTTCCTGTGGCGTCGCCGCTGGCTCCAGTGAGGCGGCCTCCGACGGCCCCTCCTGTGCGGCGCGAAGCGGTTCCCGGGATCGGATGACGAAGCCACACCGAGAGGGCAAGGCAGGCAGAACGCATGAGAGAGGATCAGGCGCACAAAGGTGTCACCCGGAGAGGGTTCCTGAAATACCTGATGGTGGCGTTCTCGGCCGTGGCCACCGTGGTGGGAGTGGCCGTCCCGGTCATCGGGTACCTCTGGCCGCCCAAGACGCAAGCAGGCCAGGCCGAGGGGCGGGTGGCCGTGGCCGACGAGGGGGACTTACCAGTGGGCAAGGGGCAGGTCTTCTCCGTGGCCAACAAGCCGGTCCTCGTCATCCACACGCCCGAGGGGTTCAAGGCCCTCTCCGCCGTCTGCACGCACCTGGGGTGCATCGTCTACTGGGATGAGGGACGGAAGGTGATCGCTTGCCCGTGCCACGCAGGCTTCTTCAACACCAACGGTGCGGTCATTTCGGGGCCTCCGCCTTCTCCTCTGCCCACGCTGCGGGTGGAGGTGCAAGGAGGGCGCATCTACGTGGAAGGAGGGGGCGCATGAACACCGCGACCTCCCGAGGGTGGGGCCGCCGGCTGATGGACTGGCTGGACGAGCGCTTTGACCTGAGCGAGCCCCTGGAGAAGTTCCTCCGCAAGCCGGTGCCCAAGCACGCGATCCGCTGGTACTTCTGCCTGGGCGGCATCACCTTCTTCCTGTTCGTGGTGCAGGGGATCACGGGGATCTTGCTTTCCCTGTACTACCGGCCCACGCCCGAACATGCCTACGAAAGCATCCTCTTCATCATGAACAACGTGCGCTTCGGGTGGTTGGTGCGGAGCATCCATTCCTGGTCGGCGTCCCTCATGGTGGCGACGTGCATCGGCCATATGGTGCGCGTCTACGTGACCGGTTCGTACAAGAACCCCCGCGAACTGAACTGGGTGGTGGGCATGATGCTGGGCATCCTCACCCTGGGGTTCGGCTTCACGGGGTACCTCCTGCCCTGGGACCAGCGGGCCTTCTGGGGCTCCACGGTGGGGAGCGAGATCTTGGGCACCGTGCCCTGGGTGGGGAAGACGCTCCTGGCGCTCCTGCGCGGGGGGCCGGACGTCACGGGGCTGACCCTGGTGCGCTTCTACGGGGGGCACGTGCTGGTCCTGCCCTCCCTTATGCTCATCTTCCTGGTCCTGCACTTCATCATCGTGCGCCGGCAGGGGATCTCGGGCCCGCTGTGAGGCGAGGGACGAAGGTGGCTCTGGAGGAGGGGGAGATGCAGCCCAACGAGGAAGGGGGCCGGAAACGCTTCCGCCATGCCGAGTACCCCGAGGAGGACACCATTCCGTTCTTCCCCAACTACATCATCCTGGAAGTCATCGTCGCGTACCTGGTCCTGGGGCCCCTGATCGTGCTGGCTTCTTTGTTCCCGGCCGGGCTGGAGGAGCCGGCCGACCCGTTCAAGACACCCCTGCACATCAAGCCAGAGTGGTACTTCCTGTGGATCTACCAGTTCATCAAGGTCCCGCCCCTGTTCCTCGGCCCGGGGCTGTCTGCGGAACTCACGGGCATCTTCATCCCCGCTGCGGCGCTCGTGCTCCTGATCCTGCTGCCCTTCTGGGATCGCAACCCAGAGCGGCATCCGCGGCGCAGGCCGGTAGCGATGGCGCTCCTGGTTGGGGTGGGGGCTCTGATGGTGGCCCTTTCCATCTGGGGCTGGTTCTCATAGAGGGGGCGAAGATGACGAAACACGCGCGGTGGTACACAGCGTTCGCCCTGCTCTTGCTGGCGTTTGGAGCAGGGGCGGCCCTGGCATGGGCAGCACCCCTGAGGGACGAAGCGCCCCCCATTCCCCACCCCACGGCGGGCCGTGAGGACTGCCTGAAATGCCACGGGCCTGAGGGGTTCAGGCCGTACCCGGCTGACCACGCCGGCCGGCCAGTGGAAAGCTGCACCATCTGCCACGTCGCGCCTCAGGCAGAACCCACACCCACCCCGGAGGCCGGCGCCACCCCCACGCCCACCCCTTTGCCGCCCAACCTGGCCCCTGTGCCCACGCCCATCCGGGAGCCAGTGATGTTCGGCGAGAACACCTGCGTCTCCTGCCACAAGGGTTTGGGGGGCCCGTTCGCCCGCATCGTGGAGGATTGGTCCGCCAGTGCCCACGCTGCCCGCGGCGTGGGATGCGTCAGTTGCCACGGGGGCGACCCCACCCAGAAGGACAAGGAGAAGGCCATGTCGCCGCAGGCGGGGTACCTGGGGCCGCTCCCCAAGGAGAAGATCCCCGGCCTGTGCGGTTCGTGTCACGCCCGGGTGGACCTCATGCGCCAGTTCGGCCTGCCCACCGACCAGTTCAGCCAGTACTGGGAGAGCGTGCACGGCAAGGCCCTTCTGGAAGGCAGCCGGGACGTGGCCACCTGCTTTGACTGCCACGGCGGGCACCGCACCTTGAAGAAGGATGATCCGGCCTCCGATGTCTACCCCACCAACGAGCCAGCCATGTGCGCCCGGTGCCACGCCGACCCGGAGATGATGGCCCGCTATGGCCTGCCGACGGATGTGGAAGCGAAGTACGCGGGGAGTGTGCACGGGCGCAGGGTCCTGGTGGAGCAGGACCTGCGGGCGCCCACCTGCTCCACCTGCCACGGGACCCACGGCGCCGCGCCCCCTGGCGTGACGGAAGTGGCCAACGTGTGCGGCCAGTGCCACGCCCTTACCGAACAGCGGTACTTGGAGGGGGCACACCGGGTGGCCATGGTCGCCGGCCGGGAGGACGCGCCCCGCTGCGTGACCTGCCACGGCCACCACGATGTGCAACCCCCTACCCGGGACCTCTACATGGGTTCTGAGCCAGGCCACTGCGGCCAGTGCCACGGGAGCGGCCCCGTGGCGGACCAGGTGGCTTCCATCCACCAACTGCTCCGGGAGGCCGACCAGGCTTACGCCCAGGCCGAGGCGACCATCGCCCTGGCCAAGGGGCAGCGGCTCCTCATGGCCGCACAGGAAGAGCAACTGCAACGGGCCCGGAGCGCCCTGATCCAGGTGCGGGCGCTCCAACACAACGTGGACCTGGAGGCGATCCGCGCCAAGGTGCAGGAGGCGGTGGAAGGAAGCCGTGCGGCCCTGGAAAGCGCTCAGGCCGCCCTGCAGGACGTGCGGGTCCGGCGCATCGCCATGGTCATCGCCCTGGTGATCATCGGCCTGACGGTCCTGGCGCTCTACTACATCAAGCGGGAACTGGACCGCGAGTTGGAAGAGCAACGAGCGCGCGCCAGAGGGCGCGCCAAGTGAGCCGGGGCACGGCCCTGGCTAAAGATAGAGAAAGGGGGTGGTTGCTGCACAAACAAACACGAGGTGATGCAGGACGAGCGACAGCCAGATATCCCGCATTTCACTCCGCAACATGGAAACCTTGGGAGGAGAACGTATGAGGAAATGGTTGCCTGTGCTGGCTATTGGGATGCTGGTGCTGGCAGCGGTGGTCTTGAGCGGGTGCGCCGCGCCACAGGCCACCCCGTGCCCAACTCCAGCGCCCACCGTATGCCCGGAGTGTCCGAAGTGTCCGGAATGTCCGCAGCCCACACCCTGCCCTGAGTGCCCGGAACCGACGCCATGTCCGGAGCCAGCGGTGAAGGAGGTCCCTTTTGAGGAACAGTGGGCGGCTTCGGCCCACGCCAATGCCGAAGCCGAGGCCTTCCGCCACTGGGACGAGGCGACTCCGCCGGAAGTGCCGGTGGCCTGCGCCCAGTGCCACAGCACACCCGGCTACCTGGACTTCCTGGGGGCCGATGGTTCGCCGGCCGGCTCCGTGGAGAAGGCCGTGCCCGTGGGGACGACGGTGGAGTGCGTCGCCTGCCACAACGAGAAGACGGTGACGCTCTCCAGTGTGGTCTTCCCGTCCGGGGCGGAGGTCAAGGACCTGGGGCCCGAGGCCCGCTGCATGGTCTGCCACCAGGGGCGCGCCTCGGGGGCCAGCGTCACGGCCTCCATTGAGAAGGCCGGCCTGAAGGACATGGACACTCCGAGCCCTGACCTGGGCTTCACCAACATCCACTACTTCGCCGCCGCAGCCACCCTCTACGGCACCCAGGTCAAAGGCGGGTATGAGTACGAGGGCAAGGCCTACGATGCCAAGTTCGACCACGTGCCCGGCTTTGATACCTGCGTGGGTTGCCACAACCCCCATACCCTGGACCTGCGCCTGGAAGCCTGCGCGCAGTGCCACACGGGGGTCAAGTCCCGGGAGGACCTGGTCAACATCCGCATGCCTGGCTCCGGCATGGACTACGATGGCGACGGCGATGTGAAGGAAGGCATCGCCTTTGAGGTGCAGGGCCTCCAGGAGAAACTGTACCAGGCCATCCAGGCCTACGCCAAGGACGTGGCCGGCAAGCCCATCGCCTACGATGCCCACGCTTACCCCTACTTCTTCGTGGACACCAACGGCAACGGCCAGGTGGACGAGGGCGAGGCCAATCCCGACAACAAGTACAACGCCTGGACGGGCCGGCTGGCCAAGGCGGCCTACAACTACCAGGTCTCGGTGAAGGACCCCGGCGCCTTCGCCCACGGCGGGAAGTACATCATCCAACTCCTCTACGACTCCATCGAGGACCTGAACCAGGCCCTGGCGCAGCCGGTGGACCTCTCCAAGGCCCACCGCATAGACGCGGGGCACTTCGCCGGGTCGGAGGAGGCCTTCCGCCACTGGGATGCACAGGGCGTGGTACCAGGGACGTGCAGCAAGTGCCACACGGCGACGGGGCTCCCCTTCTTCCTCAAGGAAGGCGTGACTGCTTCCCAGAAGCCATCGGCCGGCCTGGACTGCACAGCCTGCCACAACGACCTCAAGGCCTTCACCCGCTACGAGGTAGCGTCGGCCACCTTCCCCAGCGGCGCGAAGTTGGATACCGGCAACCCTGATAGCAACCTCTGCATCCAGTGCCATCAGGGGCGCGAGTCCACCGTGAGCGTCAACGCCCTGACCGCCGGTCTGAACGAGGACGCCACCTCCGACAAACTGCGCTTCCTGAACGTCCACTACTTCGCTGCTGGGGCAACCCTCTTCGGGACGGACGCCAAGGGTGCCTACGAGTATGAGGGGAAGACCTACGTCGGCCGCTTCAGCCATGTGGAGCCCTTCAGCACCTGCACCCAGTGCCACAGCGTCCACGGCCTGAAGGTCCAGGTGGAGGCCTGCGGCATGTGCCACCAGGGCGTGAAGGAAGAGGCGGACCTGGCCAAGATCCGCATGAGCAAGACGGACTACGACGGCGATGGCGACACCGCGGAAGGCCTGGCGGGCGAGGTGGAGACGTTCCGCGAGGCCCTCTATGCGGCCCTGCAGGCCTACGCCAAAGACGTGGCTGGCACCGCCATCGTCTACGATGCCCATGCCTATCCGTACTTCTTCACGGATACCAACGGCAACGGCCAGGCCGACCCGGAGGAAGCCATCCCCCAGAACGCCTACAAGGCCTGGACGCCGCGCCTCCTGAAGGCGGCCTACAACTACCAGTACGCCACCAAAGACCCCGGCGCCTTCGCCCACAACGGCAAGTACATCATCCAGGTCCTCTACGACTCCCTGGAGAGCCTGGGCAAGAAGGTCCCGGTGGACATGGCCGGCATGACGCGGCCGTAGGCCATCCACGAGACCGCGCCCGAAGCCATGGGCGGCTATCCGAAGGGCTGGGCGGTGTGTGCCGCCCAGCCCTTCTTTCCTCCGTGAGAGGCCCTGCGGGAGTGGGCCTGGGAGGTTCCCCAAAAGTCGGCGCGATTTGACAAAGGTCTGGAGCCCCTTTATAATGTAGGTGGAACGATGCGGGGTGGAGCAGTGGCAGCTCGTCGGGCTCATAACCCGAAGGTCACAGGTTCGAATCCTGTCCCCGCTACCTTAGATGAGAGGAAGACAGCCTCTTGGTTGGCTGTCTTGCCTTTCTCTGGCGGCGTAGCTCAGTCGGCAGAGCAAGCGGCTCATAATCGCTGGGTCACTGGTTCAAGTCCAGTCGCCGCCACTGCCAGCGAAAGTCCCCTGAAGCAACGAGGCAGCACCCCCGTTGCAGCGGCAGAAATGCCGCTTTTCTGCACCCCTTGAAGGGGAGGCCTGCACTGGACATGGATGGACAGACGCAAGGCCTCTGGCCCCAGGCAGATGAGGGCAACGCTCCACCGGCCGCCCACCCGCGTGAGGGGATCGAGCGGGCGTTGGGCATGGTGGCCACACCGCCAGAACTTGTCGACTTCATGGTGGGGCTGGGCAGGCCGGCCGACGCAAGTCCCCTCAGGGTCCTCGAGCCCGCCTGCGGCGACTCCCCTTTCCTGCGCGCCTTCGCCCACCGCTACGGGACCCACCACGACCTGACAGGGGTGGACATCCATCCCGAGGCCGTGGAGCGTGCCAGGGCCCATCTCCCTCACGCTCGGTTCCTCGTAGCGGACTACCTCCTCTGGCAACCAGAGGAGCCCTTCGACCTCATCCTGGGCACCCCCCCGTACGGCATCATCGGCGACGCTTCCCGCTACCCGATCCACCTACTGAAGGAGCGCAAAAGCGCGTACCGGCAGCGGTTCGCCACGTGGCGCGGCAAGTACAACATCTACGGGGCCTTCATCGAGCACTCTGTGCGGCTGCTCCGGCCCGGTGGCCGGCTCGTGTTCGTGGTCCCGGCCACATGGCTTGTCCTGGACGACTTTGCGGACCTGCGGCAGTTTCTGGCCGGGGCAGGCAGGCTCACGGTCCACTACTGGGGGAGGGCGTTCCCCGGGCGGAACGTCAGCGTGGTGGTGCTTCTGGTGGAAAAGGGCGCCAGAGGGATGGCTCTTTGCGAGAAAGGCGAGGTTAAGTGTGGAAGCCCGCGTACCAGGGGGAACTCATCCGGTTTGAGACGCCTGAGGCGCTGGCCTTTGAGCAGAGCGGTGTGCCGCTGGGCCAGTGCTTCGCCGTCCACTTTGCCGCGAGGAGCCCGGAATTCCGCCGGCACCCCTCCGTCGAGAAGGAGCCTCGCCCTGGCCTGGTGCCCGTCCTGACCAGGCGGAACCTGCACGGGGCTGGATCGATTACGAGACGTGTTACTCCGGCCTCTGGATGCCGCTCCAGCATGCCCCAACGCTGCGTCCCTCCTACAGTTATCCGCACATCGTCGTCGCACACACCAAAGGGACGAGGGTTGTCGCTGCGTTGGACGACCGCTGCTACCCCTGGCGGGAGGAATTCCACCTCGTCCCGAGGGTGGAAGTGGCTGACCTGCAAGGGGTGGTGGACCACCTGAACAGCGAAGCGGTTCAGCGATACACCCGCGGCCTGTACCGCGACTTCGTGCCCCATCTGACGGCCACCATGCTGAGGCACATCCCGATCCCCTCCATGCTCTCTATCTCTGGGATCCGGCCCCAGCCGGCGCCCCGCAGCGCGTGAACAGACTCGGTTGCACCTTTTGTTGGTGGCTGATGACCTTGTGGTCCCATGTCGCGAGGTGAACCTCACCCTACCCCCGC
>JBMFPD010000159.1:0-7580 GCA_049969295.1 Anaerolineae bacterium
GTGAAGGCCCGCATGGTGGTGTGGGGCCGGTCGTAGGGGATGTCCTGGATAATGGTGAAGCGAGGACCGCAGTTGGTGCAGTTGATGAAGGGGTAGCGGTAGCGGCGGTCCGTGGGGTCCAGGAGTTCCCGCAGGCAGTCGGAGCAGGTGGCGATGTCCGGCGAGATAAGTTGGTACTGCCCTTCCTGCCGCTGGGAATGGCGGATGGCGAACCCCTCGTACCCCCTGGGCTCGGCCTCTTCCACCGCGAAGGACTCAATCCGCGCCCGCGGGGGTGCTTCGGCCTGCAGCGCGGTGAGGAAAGCTTCCAGCACGTCCGGCGGGGCCTCGGCCTCAATCTCCACGCCGCTGGAGTCGTTCAGCACCCAGCCGCAGACACCCATCCTCTCGGCCAGGTTGAAGACGAAGGGGCGGAAGCCAACCCCCTGCACCACACCTCGGATATGGATTTTCTTCAGGACCTTCCGTGCGTCTGCCACGGGCCTATGATACCGGGAGTTCCCCCAGGACACAAATGGCCCCGCCTCCCGGGGTTGCGGCCGGATGGTTTACCGCAGAGAACACAGAGGGCACAGACTTCCTGCAAGTTCTCTGCGTCCTCTGTGGCCTCTGTGGTCAATCCCCTCTCGGCGGTGCAGCCGGTCAGCGGCGCCACGTGGCCACAAGGCGTGCAGGCTGGAGGAGCAGGTCCAGGGCGTCGCGGATGTCCCGCACCAGGAGGTCTGCCGCCTGGAGGGCCTCCACTGCGAGCCCCTCTCCCCCCAGGACGGCCACACCCAGGGCGGCGGCGCGGAGCATTTCGGCGTCGTTGGCTCCGTTGCCCACGGCCACAACCCGCTCGCTCCCCAAACAGGCCACCAGATCGCGCTTCTGCTCGGGCTCGTGACCCGGCTCCACCCGGGCCAGCCTGACCCCAAGCCTCGCGGCCAGTTCGGCCGCCCGGCCCCGGGTGTCTGCCGTGGCCAAGTGGATGGTGAAGTGAGGGGCAAGGGCTGCCAGGCGCTCCTCCACCCCCAGCACCAGGTCCCCATCCACAGTGAGGGTCCCGTTCAAGTCCAGGACCAGGTGCTCCAGGCGCAGGGTGCCGCGCCCTGGCACCACCACCTCCCACATGGGGAACTTCTCCTTTCAGAGCCTTATTCTCCGGAAAACGCCGCTTGTATGGTACCTCAAAGGTGCCCCTGTGTCAAAGTGGAGAGAGGGCCTGCCTCCCGACCGCTGGACGCGGCATCCGCAAAGCCGCCGCCACCAACACGCGAACCAGTTTCCTCAACCTGCAAACGTGTGGTATACTTCCCTTTGGAAAGGGCTGTGCCGTGCGCGAAGGACCAGTTTCCCCTCCTAAGGTGCTCCTGACGGGACGTCCAGGCATCGGCAAGACCACCGTCATCATGCGCTTCCTGCAGCGCGTACCTTCCAGGCGGTGCAGGGGTTTTTACACGCAGGAATGCCGGGACGGGAGCCGACGCGTGGGCTTCCTGGTCATCACTTTGACCGGGGACTGCACCCTCTTCGCCCACGAAGCCTTCCCCCGGCGCTACACCGTGGGGAAGTACGGCGTGGACGTGGAGGCCTTTGAGGACCTGGTGCTCCCCGAACTGGAAGCCCAGGGAGAGGCCGTGGACCTCATCATCCTGGACGAGATCGGCAAGATGGAGAGCCTCTCCCTCCGGTTCCAGAAAGCGGTGTGGCAGGTTCTGGACGGCCCGGTGCCTGTCCTGGGGACCATCCCCCTGCGGGGCGGTGGGCCGTTCATTGAACGGGTGCGGGTGCGGTCCGATGTGACATTGTGGCCGGTGACCCCCGATAACCGGGACGCCCTGCCCCGCCAGTTGGAAGAGCAGTTCGCGGCCTGGTGGTCACGCGGTGTGGAGCCTAGGGAGGGAGGGACGCCATGAGGATCCTGCTGGATGCGATGGGAGGAGACCACGCCCCCCAGGTCACGGTGGAGGGCGCGGTCTGGGCGGCACGCGATTTCGGCACGGAGGTCGTCCTGGTGGGCCGGGAAGAGGAGGTGCGGCGGGAACTGGCCAGGCACCAGACCTCTGGCCTCCCCCTGACCCTCGTCCACGCCAGCGAAGTGGTGGAGATGCACGAGCACCCGGCCATGGCCGTGCGGGCCAAACGGGACTCGTCCATGGTCGTGGGGATGAAGATGCTCAAGCAGGGCGAGGTGGACGCCTTCGTCTCCATGGGGAACACGGGCGGCGTCCTGGCGGCAGCGCTCCTGCACCTGGGGCGCATCCCCGGCGTGATGCGCCCGGCCCTCTCCACCGTGTACCCCACCATCAAGGGGTTCTGTTTCATGCTGGACGTAGGGGCCAACACCGACTGTCGCCCCCAGTGGCTCCAGCAGTTCGCCCTCATGGGGAGCATCTACGCCGAGCGGGTCCTCGGCGTGGAACGGCCCAGGGTGGGCCTTGTCTCCAACGGGGAGGAGGAGACCAAGGGCAGCCAGTTGGTCCAGGAGGCTTACCAACTGCTCAAGGAGACGCCTGGCCTCCACTTCATCGGCAACGTGGAGGGGAAGGACATCGCCCCGGGCATGGCCGACGTAGTGGTCACCGATGGCTTCACGGGGAACGTCATCATCAAACTTTCCGAGGGCCTGGCCTGGATGTTCAAGACCATGGTGCGGGAGGAACTGAAGCGTTCGCCAGTGGCGCTCCTGGGTGGCCTCCTGGCAAGGGGGGCCTTTGACGGCCTGGCGGAGCGGCTGGACTACGCCAAGTACGGCGGCGCACCCCTCCTGGGGGTGGATGGGGTGGTCATCGTCGGGCATGGCCGCTCCAACGCCCTGGCCGTGCGCAACGCCATCCGCGCGGCCAAACAGGCCGTGGAGAGCCGGGTCATGGAGATCATCAAGGAAGGGTTGGCCACAGCAGGGCTGGGCCGTGGCGAAGCCGAAGAGGGGGAGGCAGAGACCTGACCATGCGCGTCTACAACAATGAACCATTCATCCGACGGAGGGCCCGGCTCGGCAAGTGGGGGAGCCTGGGAGGTCTGGGGATCCTCTTCATCGGGCTCTTGATCTCGTTCTATGAACAGTACTTCTACCTGTCGTTCGCGTGCCTCATTGTGGGCTTCCTGGTGAGCCAGTTGGGGACCCACAACGCGGCCATCTTCACCCGATCGCCGCGCCAGCACGAACGCCTGGAACAGGCCCTCAAGGGGCTGGACGACCGGTACGTCCTCTTCAACTACATGCTGCCGGCCGCCCACGTGCTCCTCGGGCCCCACGGCCTCATGATCTTCCGGCTGAAGGACCAGCCAGGGGAGATTGAGTGTCGGGGCGACCGGTGGAAGCAGAGGAAGACAGCCCTGCGCATCCTGAACCTCTTCGGCCCGGAGGGTCTGGGCAACCCCACCCGGGACCTGGAGGACGAGTTCCGGATGCTCACCCGCTTCCTGGAGAAGCAGGGGATCCCCCTGGACGGCGTGCCTGTGGAGAAGGTGGTCCTCTTCCTGAGCCCAGCCGTCAAACTCACCTTGGAGGAGCCGACGGTCACCGTCCTCCTGGCCAAGCAACTGAAGCCCTACCTCCGCGAACCTGCCCGGCGCAAGCAGTTCCGGGCCACAGAGCGGAAAGCCTTCCAGGCTCGCCTGGAGGCGGCCCTGGGCCTGGCCCCGGCACCAGCCCCGAGGAGGGCGCGGAAGAGGAGTAGGGACGCACCTCTCCCCATCCCCCGGGTGCCGCCGGCAGGCGGCGGGGTAGGGTTGGGGTGAGGTCCTCAGGCCTTCGGAAAGAGTTGACGCCTTCATGTCCATCCGAGACGCAGCGGAGCGCATCTTCCGCAACGTGGAGCGGGCCATTGTCGGCAAGCACGACGTCGTAGAACTGGCCCTCGTGGCCCTTTTAGCCGAGGGGCACCTGCTCATTGAGGATGTCCCGGGCATCGGCAAGACCACTCTGGCCAAAGCCCTCGCCCGGTCGGTGGGCTGCTCCTTCAGCCGCATC
The DNA here is from genome assembly GCA_049969295.1 of Anaerolineae bacterium. Lineage (GTDB taxonomy): Bacteria > Chloroflexota > Anaerolineae > DTPP01 > DTPP01 > DAOTYM01. The sequence continues at coordinate 3,959 of JBMFPD010000159.1, forward strand.
CAGTTCACGCCGGACCTCCTCCCCTCCGATGTGACCGGCATCTCCTACTTCAACCAGAAGACGCAGGAGTTTGAGTTCCGCCCAGGCCCTATCCTGAGCCAGATGGTCCTGGCGGACGAGATCAACCGGGCCACGCCCCGCACCCAGTCGGCCCTTCTGGAGGCCATGCAGGAGCGCCAGATCACGGTGGATGGGCAGACCATCCGCCTCCCACGGCCCTTCCTGGTCCTGGCCACCCAGAACCCCATCGAACTGGAGGGGACTTTCCCCCTGCCGGAGGCCCAGGTGGACCGCTTCCTCATGCGTATCCGCATCGGCTACCCCAGCGAGGCGGCGGAGAACGACCTCCTCCTGCGCTACGCCCGGGAGGACCCCCTGGAAGACCTCGCGCCGGTGGTCTCCGCCGACGAGGTGGTCGCCCTGCAGGAGGAAGTGCGCTCGGTGCGGGTGGAGGAGTCGGTGCGGCAGTACATCGTGCGCCTGGCGCGGGCCACCCGGGAGCATCCGGCCGTGCACCTGGGCGTGAGCCCCCGGGGGACGCTTGCCCTCTACCGCACGTCCCAGGCGCTGGCGGCCCTCCGCGGCCGGCCCTACGTCATCCCGGACGATGTCAAGGCCCTTGTGCCCCACGTCCTCACCCACCGCATCCTCATCAACCCCCAGACCCGCCTGCGCGGCCGCACCCCCGAGGAGGTCATCCTGGAGATCATGGAGCAGGTGCCTGTCCCCGTGGAGGCATGACCCGTGGCCCGGGTGGTGGACCCCACCAAAGAGACCCAGTTCAGCGAGGCGTGGATCATCCTGGCCTTGCTCCTGACTGGGATCGGGTACGTCCTGGCCCAGCCCGGCCTCCTCCTCATCGCCGTCTTCCTCCTCACCGTGCTGCCGGTGGCCTGGCTGTGGAACCGGCTGGCCCTCTGGGGGGTGCGCTACCAGCGCATCCTGGGCGAGCGGCGTGCCTTCGTGGGCGAGACCATCACCCTCACGGTCCAGGTGGACAACCGCAAACCCCTGCCCATCAGTTGGCTCAAGGTGACGGACCAGATCCCTGTGGAACTGGAGCCCCTGGATGGGGCGGTGAGCCCTTCCCACAACCCGCTCTACAACGTCCTCCCCCTGCTCTTCTCCCTGCGCTGGTTTGAGCGGGTGCAGCAGACTTACCACCTCACCTGCCGTCATCGGGGCTTCCACCGTCTGGGGCCGGCGGTGATCCAGTCCGGCGACCTCTTCGGCCTCTTCGGGAGCCGCTGGCGGGAGCCCGAGGGGGACCTGCTCATCGTCTACCCTCGCGTGCGGAGGCTGGAGGAGTGGGGCCTCCCGCCCAAGGAGTTCCTGGGAAGCCTGCGCACGGACCTCCAGATCTTTGAGGACCCGGCGCGCACCATGGGCGTGCGGGACTACCATCCCTATGATGGCTTCCGCCGCATCCACTGGAAGGCGACGGCCCGCCGGCAGGCCCTGCAGTCCAGGGTCTACGAGCCCTCCACAAGCCACAACGTCCTGATCGCCGTCAACGTGGCCACGTTCCCCCGGCACTGGCACGGGGTGGACGAGGAACTGCTGGAGGAAGTTATCAGTGTGGCAGCCTCCATTGCCCAGTATGCCGTGGAGCGGCGGCAGCCGGTGGGCCTCATCGCCAACGGCTCCTGGCCCCACGCCGACCAGCCCATCAAGGTCCTGCCCGGCCGCAGCCCGGTGCAACTGACCTCCATCTTGGAGGCCCTGGCCGCCGTCACCCCCTTCGCCACGGCCCCCATAGAGGACCTCTTGGCGCAGGAAAGCCCCCGCCTCCCCTGGAGCGCCACGGTGGTGGTGGTCACCGGCATTGTCACGCCCGAACTCGTTTCCACCCTGACGCGCCTTAAGGAGAGCGGACGGCGGGTAGTGCTGGTCTCCCTGGCGCAGAAGGCTCCACCGGAGGAGGACCTCATCGGCATCCCCTGGTACCACCTCCCCCGGGGGCAGCCGCGGAGGGACGTGGCCGTTGCGGAAGGTGCAGTGGCCCGCATCCCTGGGGCAGAGGAGGTGGGGTGAGATGTCCGCGGCTGGGCGGGCCTGGCTGCGCCTCCCCCTGGCCCGGATGGGGCGTATCCAATGGCGGCAGGAAGCCCTCTACCTCGCCTTCGTGGGCATGGAGACAGCCCTCCTCGTGCCGTGGTACCTGGCCCTGCGGGCGCAGGGGGCCCTCCTGCGGGAAGGGGAAGCGGCAGCACGGGCTGCGGCGGCCGGAGCCCCAGCCCTCGCTGTAGCCGGCGAGGTGGGCCTCGGGTTCCTGATGCTGGTCTGGGTGGCGAGAGGCCTTTTCGCGCTGGACCTCCCCCTGGCCCGCCGACAGGGGATCCTGGCCGGGCTCATCCTCCTGACCTGGCTCCTGGCCTTGCGGTTGGGGTCCGGTGCTGGGGAGCCCCTCTGGAGCCTCCGCTGGCTGGGCACGGCCCTGTACGAGATGGCCCATGCCACGTCGGAGTTCCCGGAGAGCCTCCTCACCACGGGGATGGTGCTCGTGCTCTGGTGGCGGGCGATAAGCCTGGCTCAGCGCCACGTGACGCTCGCCAACACCAGTTTCGCCTTCCGGGTGGGGGTCCTCATCCTTATCGTCGGAGTGGGAGCAGTCTCCCTCCATGACCCCGCGGCCGCACCGCCTCTGGTGGTGGCCTATTTCTACTTCAGCCTCCTCGCCATCAGCCTGGCCCGGGTGGAAGAACTGGCCGGCGAAGGGGGCGCAGTGGGCTCGGCTCTCTCCGGCCGCTGGACAGCCATCCTGACCCTGGCCACTGGCGGCCTGGTGGCCTTGGGCATCCTGGTGGGCCAGCTCTACTCCCTGGAGGGCCTCCGCACGTTCCTCCACTGGCTTGCCCCCCTCTGGCGCGTCCTCGGCGATGTGCTCTACTTCCTGTTGTCCCTGGTGGCGCGGCTCCTGGAACCCCTCATGCTCTGGATGATTGAGACATTGCGAAAGGTGATGGGAGGGGTCCCTTCTGGACCCCTCGTGGCACCGCTGGGAACCCCCGCCTTCGGGCAGCCACCGTCGGGCTCTCCCTCCCCTGCCCGGCAATGGGCGGGCGAGGTCCTCCAGTACGGGTGCCTTGGAGGGCTGTTCTTCCTGGCCGTGGTCCTGATCCTACTCATCTTGCCCGGACGCCGGACACCCGGGCCCCAGGTGGAAGAGACCAGGGAGTCCCTCTGGCCGGGCCGAGCGCTCCTAGAGGAAGTGGCGAAGGCAGCCAGGAGAGGAGCCGAGCGCCTGCAGGAACTGGGGGACCTGGTGAGGCAGTACGGGGTGGGACGCACCTTGTTTGCCGCGCTGACGGTGCGCCGCCTCTATGCCCTCATGTGCCAGGAAGCCGCGCGCCGCGGCTTTCCCCGGGGCGCGGCCCAGACCCCTTACGAGTACCTGGCGGACCTGGCACGGGCCTTCCCCGGGGGCGAAAGAGAGGCGCGGACCATCACGGAGGCCTACGTCCAGGTGCACTACGGAGAAATCCCGGCCTCCCCGGAGCAGTGGGAGGAGGTCCAGAGCTGCTGGCGGCGCATGCAGGCCCTTCCGCCGCCCACCCCTCAGCCCTCTGGAGCCAGCCGGTAGAGGCACCCTCCGCGCGTGGCCCCGGCCCAGGCGAGCCGT
>JBMFPD010000160.1:0-7556 GCA_049969295.1 Anaerolineae bacterium
TGCTCTGCGGGCTTGGCCTCGGTGGGCTTCTCCGCAGGCTTGGCCTCGGTAGGGGCGGGGGCTGCCGTGGGCTTCTCCGCGGGCTTGGCCTCCGTCGGCGCGGGGGCCGGGGTGGGCGTTGCCGCGGGCGCGCACCCCGCCAGCATGGAAGCGATGACGAGGAGCGCGATCAGGGTGGTAAGGGTTTTCTTCATGTCAGATTTCCTCCCTTCCTTGCGTTCTCGTGGCAGAGAAGCGCAACGTGCGAGAGATAGGAATGCTCTCTTCCACTCCGACGTTCACGACGTCTGTTCTGACCTGTGGATCACCTCCTTTCTGCACTGCAGCACTCACGGGGGCGGGAAAAGAGGACCAAGAGGGAGCAGCCGGGTTGCGGCGCGCCAAAAGGGGGGCAAGAAATGCCCGGGAGCGAGAGGGACTGTCTGGGGAGAAATGGTTCTGTGCCTGCAAACCCCATCGGTTGAGCCGAAATCCCTGGCTGTGGATCGTCAACATTGAACGCGCCGCAGACCGGATCTGCCAGACGGGACCCCGCCAGCGCGGCATGTCCGTCATTCCGCATTGCGAAAAATCGTTTTCTATTTCCCTCTGCTGAACGGCATTATACACCACCTCCTGTGGTTTGTGTATCCGGTAAAAACCCTATTTCTCCCTAAGGCTTGTCTTAGATGGCCAGGGCCGACCGCAAAGGCAGGCCTTCTGAGGACTGCACCACATCGGTTGTTGACGAGATGTCATCCTGGGCAAAGCGGCGGGGAGGTAGGGGCGCACGGCCGTGCGCCCCCAACCCCACCCCTCGGCCCCCTCCCCGCGGCGCGGGGAGGGGGCTGGGGGAGGGGTGCTCAGAAGACTGTATTGTCAAAATCCTCTGTGGTCCAGCGCTGGCCCGCGTTGCTCCTGGAAAGGTTGGACATCCGTCCGACCCTTCTCACAATCCGCTGGCAGCGCCCCTCTGGATAGCCCCCTGCCCTACGGGGCCAGGATCACCGCCATCGCCAGGGAGAGGAACCGTGTCTCGGCGGTGTCGGCCCGGGAATTGATGATGATGGGGACCCTGGCCCCCACCACCAACCCGGCCATGCGTCCGCCGCCGAAGTACTGGATGGCCTTGGCCATGGTGTTGCCGGCCTCCACGCTGGGCACGATCAGGAGGTCCGCCCGGCCGGCCACCGGCCCTCTGACCCCCTTGGCCTCCGCCGCGGCTGGCGAGACCGCCACGTCCAGGGTGAGGGGGCCTTCCACCACCGCGCCCTCCACCCAGCCCTGCTCGGCCATCTTGGCCAGGGCCAGCGCCTCCACCGAGGACCGCATCTCCGGGTGCACCAGTTCCGAAGCGGAGAGGATAGCCACCCTGGGCTCCTGGAGGCCGAAGCGGTGGGCCACGTCCACCGCCATGCGCAGGATCTCCAGTTTCTGGTAGATGTCGGGGTAGAGGACGACGCCGCTGTCGCTGATGTAGATGAGGCGGTCAAAGCCCGGGATCTCAAAGATGCCCACGTGGGCCAGAAGGCGCCGGTCCCGCAGGCCCCGCTCCCGGTCCAGAGCCACGCCCAGGAGGTCGCTCGTCTTCAGCTGGCCCTTGACCACGATCTGGGCCCGGCCTTCCCGGGCCAGGGCCACGGCCTGGGCCGCGGCGCGGTGCACGTCCGGCTCGTGCACCACTTCTGCGTGGGCCAGAGTGAGGCCCAGTTCGGCCCTGAGGCGTTCCATGCGCGGCGCATCGCCCACCAGGATGCTGTGGGCCAGCCCCTCCCGCTCTGCCTCGTCCATGGCCATGAGGACCTCGGGGTCCGCCGCCGCAGCCACTGCCGCCGTCTTGGGGCCCAGCCTCCGGGCCTCCTCCACCATCTCGTCCAACGTGCGGATCGCCATATCCTGCCCTCCGCTAACCCTCGACTGAAGGGCCGGTCAGGGCCCTGCTCGCTCGGAAAGGAAGCGCAGCGCCGCGGCTGCCAGGACCGCTGCGCCCACGGGCAGGGCGGCCTCGTCTATGTCAAAGGTCGGGCTGTGGGCCGGCCGGGGCGGCTCGCCCGGCGTCCTGGTCCCCAGGTAGAAGTAGCAGCCCGGCGCTCGCTGGGCCAGGAAACTGAAGTCCTCGGACCCCATCTCCGGCGCGATCTCGCGCACGTGCGCCTCCCCCAGCACCTCCACAGCCGCGGCGCGCACCAGGGCCGTCAGGTCGGGGTCGTTGGAGGTGACCGGGAACCCTTCCACCACCTGCAGGTCGTAGGACCCGCCCAGGGGTTCCACGATGCGGCAGGCGTCCCGGAGCCCGGCGGCCAGCAGGGCCCGGACCTCCGGGGTGAAACTGCGGATGGTCCCCTCCATGTGCACCTCATCGGCCACCACGTTGGAGCGCACGCCACCCCGGATCACACCCACGGTGATCACCCCGGGGTCCAGAGGGGAGAGGCGGCGCGAGACCACGGTCTGGAGGGCGAGGACCACCTGGGCGGCCAGGACGATGGCGTCCACGCCCCGGTGGGGATAGGCGGCGTGGGCTGCCCGCCCCCGGATCGTAGCCACGAACCGGTCTGCAGCGGCCATCAGGGGCCCGGCCCGGAAGCCCACCTGCCCCCGCTCCAACTCCGAGGTCACGTGGAGACCGACGACGGCCTCCACGCCCTCCATGGCCCCGTCCTCCACCATGCGCACCGCGCCGCTCTTGCCCTCGGCGTCGCCCCCCTCTTCGCAGGGCTGGAAGAGGAAGCGCACCTGGCCCCGAGAAGGCGGGGCCTCGGCCAGGAGCATGGCGGCACCCAGGAGGCAGGCCACGTGGGCGTCGTGGCCGCAGGCATGCATCACCCCTGGCCGGCGGGAGGCATACGGCACCTCGTTCGCCTCCTGGATGGGGAGGGCATCCATGTCGGCCCGCAGGGCGATGCAGGGCTGGCCGCTCCCCAGGGTGCCCACCACCCCGGTCCTGCCCACCCCCTCCCGCACTCCAAGGCCCAGCCTCCGCAGGTGCTCGGCGACAAGGCGGGCCGTCTCCACTTCCTGGAAGCCCAGTTCGGGATGCTGATGGACTCTGCGACGGATCTCCCGCAGCGGTTCCTGAAGGGCCTGTGCCCTTTGCCACAAACCTTCCATCGCGACACCTCTTCTGCAATGTGGGCGATATTCCACCCTATCATACCACAGAATGCCCTCCTGTACACAGCGGGGGGATGGCCGCGGTTCTCTCTTCCGGCAGCCCGGAGGGAACGGCCGCATCCGGCCGCTCCCTCCGGCCCCCGCCCCCAGGGCTGTCTCGTATGACACCCTTCTGGCGCGAAAGACCGTAGGGCACGCCTCCTGGCGTGCCCGGAAGAGCGATGATGGCCTTCCCAAAACGAGACAGCCCTGCACTCGCCCCACGCTTCGTTGACAACCCCAGACCTTTCGGCTATAATGGGCTACAAGGCGGCGCCCCGGGATCAGAGCCTTCCCCGGCCGCGCCGCGCCAGGTGCGGCATCCACTGTTGACGAAACCCACGCGAGGAGGCAAGCGACCCGGCTGCCCCGAAGGGTCTCAGGCAAGGAGGGGCAACCGGGTTCTCGCGCAGGGCCTGCAAAGGCCTGGGTGGGTGAAAGGGAGCGCGGGCCATGGCGTCTACAGGGCCGGTGGCACAGAGCAGCCAGGACGGGGAACCGTGTCCACCCCTGCGGATCCGGCCAGGAGAGGTCCGCCGGGGCAGGATCCTGCAGAAAGACCCTGAGGGCCTCCTGGTAGAGGTGGACGGCCTGAGGGGGCTGGTGCCCCAGGAGGACCTGGACAGGCTGGGCGAAGAAGTGCGGTCCAACCTCTCCCCGGGGAAGGAAGTCAGCCTCTATGTGCTGCACCCGCGCGATGACGAGAGCCCGCTCTTCTCCATCTCCCGGGCCCAGGTGGTGGAAGACTGGCGCCGAGCCCAGGAGATGGCCGCTAAAGGGACCCTGTGGGAGGCGGAGGTAATCGGGTGCAACCGGGGAGGCCTGGTAGTCCCCTTCGGCAGCCTGCGGGCCTTCGTGCCCGCATCCCAGGTGACCGGCATCGGCCGCTCCAGCACGGCGGCGGAGAAACGCCGCCAGTTGCGGGCCCTGGTGGGCCAGCGCCTCTGGTTCAAGGTCGTGGAGGTGGATCAGGAACGGGGCCGCCTGGTCCTTTCGGAACGCCAGGGACGACGCCTCTACCGCCAGCAGCGCAAGGCCGAACTGATGGAAAGCCTGAGGGAAGGGGCGGTGGTGAGGGGCGTGGTGTCCAGCCTGTGCGACTTCGGAGCCTTCGTGGACCTGGGCGGGGCCGATGGCCTCATCCACGTCTCGGAGATCGCCTGGACGCCGGTCCAGCACCCCTCGGAGAAGCTCCGGGTGGGGGATGAAGTGGAAGCGGTGGTCCTGCGGCTGGACAGGGAAAAGGGGCGCATCGCCCTGAGCCTGAAGCGCCACCAGCCGAGCCCCTGGGATACCGTGGCCCAGCGCTACCGGGAAGGACAGTTGGTGGAGGGGGTGGTCACTCGCCTGACCAACTTCGGCGTCTTCGTGGAGGTGGAACCCGGCGTGGAAGGCCTGGTCCACATCTCCGAACTGGCGGAAGACCTGATCCTGGACCCGGTGGAAGTGGTGGACGAAGGGGAGCCGCTCCTCCTGCGGGTGATCCGGGTGGATGCCCCGGCCCGTCGGCTGGGGCTCAGTCTCCGGCGGGTGACTGGTGAAGAGTGGGCCGAGTGGGCCCGCCGGAAGGGAGCGGGAGGAGCGACCAGGACCCGCTGAGCAGCCACTGCATAGGTCGGACCCATGGTGGACGAACTGGAAGACGAGGCCTTTATCCAGGAACTGGAAGACCTGGCCGCCGAGGAGGCGGAAATAGAAGAGGAACTGAAGTCCTGGGAGACCGAGGAAGACCTGTGGGCCCTGGCCGGGGAGCCGGACCCCGTCCGCCTGTACTTCCAGGAGATGGCCCGCACCCCTCTCCTCACGCCCGAGGAAGAGGTGGAACTGGCCCGGCAGTTGGCCGAGGGGCGCGAGGCCGCGGAACGGCTGAAGAAGAGCGGCAAGCGCCTCTCGGAGGAGAAGCGGAGGGAACTGGAGGAAAAGGTCCGCAAGGGCCAGGAGGCGCGGGATCACCTCATCCGCGCCAACACCCGTCTGGTGGTGGGCGTGGCCAAGCGCTACCGGGGCTGGGGCATCCCCTTCGAGGACCTGATCCAGGAGGGGAACATCGGGCTGATGCGGGCCGTGGACCGCTTTGACCACCGGAAGGGGTACAAGTTCAGCACCTACGCCACCTGGTGGATCCGCCAGGCCATCACCCGCGCCCTGGCAGATCAGGGGCGGACCATCCGCCTCCCCGTCCACATCGGGGAGGAGGTGCGTCGCCTGCGCCAGGCGGAGGAAAACCTGGCTGAGCGGCTGGGCCGTGAGCCGACCCTGCGCGAACTGGCCGAGGAGACGGGGCTTCCCATCCACCGCATCCGGTGGCTCCAGCGCATCTCCCGACGCCCGGTCTCCCTGGAGAGCAAGGTGGGCGACAGCGAGAACGACAGTTCCCTCGCGGACTTCGTGCCGGACGAGACAGCCCTCTCGCCCACCGATTCGGCCGCCCTGGAGGGGTTGCGGGAGGAGATCCGCGAACTCCTGGACCAGTTGAGCGAAAGGGAGGCCGAGGTGCTGCGGCTGCGCTACGGCTTCGTGGACGGCAGGCCCTACACCCTGAAGGAAGTGGGTGAAAAACTGGGGATCACGCGGGAACGGGTGCGCCAGATTGAGGCCAAGGCCCTGCGCCGACTGCGGCACCCCTTCCGCAGCAAACGCATCCGGGACTTCGTGGGCCACTGAGCCCCCAAGCCCCAACAGGAGGAAGGTGGACACACGCATGGCGAAAGAGAAGAAGGAAGAGAAGTTGGAGATGGAGGGCACCGTTGTGGAGGCACTGCCCAACACCATGTTCAGGGTGCGCCTGGACTCCGGCCACGAGGTCCTCGCCTACCTGAGCGGCCGGATGCGCAAGTACTACATCCGGGTCCTCCTGGGCGACCGCGTCCTGGTGGAGCTCTCCCCCTACGACCTGACCCGAGGTCGCATCACCTACCGCTTCAAGAAGAAGTCCCCCGTCCCCGAGGAGGAGTGAGCAGGCCCGCCCCGGACCCGCCACGCGGCGATCCTCCGCGTGGCGGCTGACCCCCTCTCCCTGAGCCTATCCCCTGCGCCCCCGACCGCCTTTTGCCCTCCCCCCACATCCGCTCCATCCGTTCCCGAAACCCGTGGACAGCAGACCCCCGGGCGGATGCGCGCGGCGCGGACCGCAGCCGCCCCTACCGCCTTTCCTCCAGGAACGCGGAGACGGCCCGGGCCACCGGCTCTGGCTGTTCCAACATCACCATGTGACCTCCGCCGGGGATGACCTCCAGGCGGGCCCCGGGGATGTGGGCCGCCAGGTACTCCGAGTACTTGAGGGGCGTCATCCGGTCCTCCGTGCCGCAGACGACCAGCGTCGGCGTCTCCACCTGCGGGAGTTCCGCCATCACGTCAAAGGCATCGCAGGCCAGGAAGTCGCCGTAGACGACCCGGGGGTTCGCCTCCAGCAGTTGCCGGCGCGCCGCACGTCGGGTCTGCTCAGGCGCGCCCTCGGCGAAGAGCCACTGGACCAGGTTCTCCACAGCGCGGGGGTAGTCCTCCCGAAGGGCCTGGAGGAGGGCCGGGGCCACCCGCAGCCGGGCGCCAGAGCCCACCAGCACAAGCCCTGCCAACCGCCTGGGGTAGCGGAGGGCCACCTCCAGGGCGATGGCCCCGCCCATGGAGTGCCCCACGAGGACAGCCCGCTCCAAGGCCGCCGCCTCCAGGAAGGCGCGGACCGCGTCCCGGTAGGCCCCGAGGGACTGCCGGCCCTCCCCCTCCGAGCGGCCGTGCCCTGGAAGGTCCAGGGCGTAGACCGTTGCCCCGGGCAGGCGGCGCAGGGCTGCCGGCCAGTGCACATGCGAGCCCCCCGCCCCGTGGATGAGGACGACCTCCGCCCGCGCCCCCTCAGCGCGGTGCAAGGCGTAGAAAAGCCGTTCCCCCGTGTCCGGGATGCGCAGCCAGGGCATGGTTCACCTTCCTTGGTAGCCACCCCTCCCTGAGGCAGCGTGTGTGCGTCGCCCCTGCCCTGGGGCGGTCACTCCGCCCCTGGTTCGGGCCCTTCCGCCACCGTCTCGTTGAGGTCCTTCATCAGGAGGTCCACGTTGATGCCGTGGGCCCTCGCCCCCTGCTCAATGTTCTCAAAGCGGGCCACGGCGCAGCCGATGCACATCAGGCCGTGCCGCAGGAAGACCTCAATGGTCTGCGGATAGCGCATCACCACCTCGCCGATGGGCATGTCCTTGGTAATCGTCGCCACAGAAAGCCTCCTTAACGCAACATAGGGTTCCAGTGCGCCCTCCCCCTACCCCCTGGATGGGGAGAGGTGCGTTCAAACCTCACCCCTACCCCCTGGCCCCCTTCCCCTCTCCGACACGGAGAGGGGAAGGGGGATGGGGAGAGGCCTCCCACCCTCTCCCTACCCCCGCCGCCTGCGGCGGCACCGGGGGATGGGGAGAGGTGTCACCCCGCCGCGGCTTCCA
>JBMFPD010000161.1:0-7517 GCA_049969295.1 Anaerolineae bacterium
CCCGGCTGCCCGCAGAGCAGCCTCTTCCCCCTCCGGCACACCGTCTTCCCCGGCCAGGATGAGAACCTGCGCAGCCTGGGCCGCGTCCTCGGCCCGGAAACAGCACGGAAGGCCCTGCTTCAGGAGGAGGGGGAAGGAAAGGAGCAGGTTCACCCAGGCCCCCGGGGCCGTGACACGCCCCAGGAGCAGCACCTGACCCAGGGGCTTGGGAGGCGGCACGGTCAGGGTCAGGTGTTTCTGCTCCCGTGAGGCCAGGTGGACCTCCTGCCGCAGGCTCCCCAACCCTTCGGCCGCCAGGTGGTAGGTCCCTGGCTCCAGGCCCTCAAACCGGAAGCGCCCGGCAGCGTCTGCCCGCGCCTCCCGCAGCGCGCCCTCCGAAGAACGGAGCAGGACCCGCACCCACGGCTGCGGACGCCCGGCGCGGTCCAGCACCTCGCCTTCCAGCACCCCGCAGGAGAGGGCGGAGAGGTCCAGCGGGGGGAGCGTCAGGGGGCTCCGCCCGTCCAGGCGCAGGAGGTCGCTTTCCACCTCTCCCACCACCAGCCGGTATTCCCCTGCCGGAAGGTAGGGGAAGCGGAACCGCCCTTCCCCATCCACCCGCGTCTCGCGGGCCCAGCCCCAGGTGAGGGCGTGGAGGACCACCAGGCGGCCCGGCTCAGCCCCCAGAAGGCGGCCCTCCACCGCCCCGCCCAGGGGGAAGTCTATCTGGAAGATGTTGTGGCCGTCCAGCACTACCGGACGGACGAGGATGCCCAGGGGGAGGATCTCCAGGACGCCGGTTCCGGCCGGGAGGCCTCCGATGCGGAAGTTGCCCTCAGGGGAGGGCCGCGCCCGGCGGACCTCCGCGCCCATCCGCAGGAGGACCTCCGCGCCCTCAGGCGCGCCGGCCAGGTTCCCCTGGACGACGCTCTCCCCTGGCGGCTCGGCCCAGGGGCCCAGGCAGAAGTCCACCTCGTAGGAGGCTGCCTCCCCCTCGTAGCCCGGGATATGGGCCGTCTGCAGCCCCTCCGCCACCTGGCTCGCCCAGTCGCCCTGCACCACCTGCAGGGAGAACTCCCCCGGCGTGACCAGGAACTCGTAGTACCCGGCCGGCTTGGTGGGGTCGGAGCCCGTGCGGACCACCGGGAAGCGGGTCCCCGGGAGCGCGCCAGTCCAGCGCATCTCCACGGCGATCCCCTGCAGGCCCCTGCCCTCGGCGTCCAGCACCCGCCCGAAGAGGAGGTGCCGGCCCCGCCCCTCCTCGGGCGGCAGGAGGCGTCGCCTGGCCACCCGGTAGAGGTACCTCGCGCCGGGGACCCGCAGGCGGACCTCCCGGGCATCCCAGCCGTTGTTCCACAGGAGGCCCTGGCTCAGGGGGCCGGCCGTCAGGGTGTAGATGCCCTGGGGGAGCCCACCGAAGGCGAAACGCCCCTCGCCATCGGCCACCTGCTCCCACCGACCGCCGCGGACGCCGGTGAGGACCAGGGGGAAGCGGGGCACAGGCCGCCCCCCTTCGTCCTCCACGCGCCCCAGGAAACGGCCGCGCCGCGCCTCCTGGAGTTCCACCGTCACTTCCAGAGGCTCCAGTTCCCCCACCACAAGCCCGCGGCGGACGATGCCCCACCCTTCCAGGCCGAGGGCGTAGGTGCCCGGAGGGAGTTCCGTCCAGCGGAAAGCCCCCCGGGCGTCGGTCACGAGCGTCCCCAGGGGCAGAGGGTCGGCCCCTGGCACCTCCCGGTACAGGGAGACGGCCAGGCCGTCCAGGGGGCGGCCTCCAGGCCCCAGGACCCGGCCGAAGAGGGCCCCGGTCCCCTTGGGGATGGTGCGGGGGATGCTGGGCATCTCCCGCACGGCCTGCACCGTGGGGAGTTCCCCCTGGATGCCAAAGGGCTCCCGCCACCAGTCGGTGAACCAGGCCTGGCTCTCCCAACTGGGGGCGTAGTGGCCCAGGCGGTAGTTGGCCAGGAGCCAGTGGCACACGGCGAAGTAGTACTCCGGGGCCTCTCGCTGCATGAAGTCGTTGATGCGCACCGTCCACTCACGGTGCAGGTCCGGTGTGACTCGGGGGTAGCGCCGGTCCTCCCGCCACCCGACCATGGTCCCCCCCTCCGTGCTGATGATGGGCACGGAGTAGCCCAGGGCCTCCACCACCAGGTCGTTGGCCAGGCGGAAGGCCAGCCAGCACGACGGGTCGTCCCGCAGGGTGGCACCGGGGTTCTTATCTTCGGCCCGCCAGCGGTTGATGAGGTCCAGGGGCTGGCCGTCCCAGGCCCAGTACCCGACCCGTTCGTACTCCTCCCGGGTGAGAGGCGCACCCTCCTGGTTCACGGGGTCGTAAGGGTAATCCAGAGGGTGGTTGAGGGTGTAGTTGTGGATGGCCACCCAGGTGCCGTAGCGGAAGAGGTCCTCCCGGCCCCGCTCCACGACGCGGGCCACAAAGTTCACCTTGGACCCCACGCCCATGGCCGGCACGGCCGGGTAGCCACCCAGGCCCAGGACCTTGTCGGCGTCAATGATAAAGTGGTCCACCACGAGGTTCAGCCAGTTGGGGGGCATGTGGCCGCCCTTCCACTCGGTGGGGACGTCCGGCTCGTTGTTGGTCTCAAAGTAGCGCACCCCGAGGGCTACCAGGCGGCGGATGGTGTCTTCCTCCCGTCCGCCGATGTGGCCGGGGTTCGGCTCCTGCCGGTAGAGGCGGACGATGGGCATGATGCCGTGGGCCAGGAGCGTCTCGCATAGTTCTAAAGAGGACCCGCCCCCGTCGTCCAGCAGTTTGACCCACTTGATGTGCATGGATTCCAACTGCTGGATCCAGAAGGCCAATTCCCGTCCCTGGGGGTGGTAGAGGCTGGCCGACCAGTGGATGCCACGGCCGTTGTCGTCTGGGGGGCGCGGAAAGTCCCGCAGTTGCATGGTTCCAACTCCTTGGCAGGTATGGGTCGGAAGGAACGCTTCGTTCCCCGGGCGCGGCACGCCCGGGAGAGGGGCGCGAGCACCCCCTGGCCTACTTGTGCAAGAATTATACCACAGGCGGCGCAGCGGGGCTGCACCACAGAGAACATGGTTTGGCGTGCGGCACCCCAGTGCCGCCGGTAGGGGCACCCCTTGTGGGTGCCCAGGCAGGCACAAGGCCATGGCAGGTACAAGGCCTGCCCCTACCCCTGGGCAGGCACCAGGCCTGCCCCCTACCCCCGCGTCGCGGGGGCTGGGGAAGGGGGTACGGCCGCTTCGCGGAGATGGGGCCGGGGCGCGGAGGTTGCAGTTGCATCTTGTGTTGGGAGTCAGGGACGCGGGAAGACTGACCTCTCCCATCCCCCCACCCCCTTCCGATGCGGGGAGGGAAGGGGATGCCGCCGAAGGCGGTGGGGGTAGGGTGAGGTTCACCTCGCGTCGCGGCATGGGACCACAAGGTCATCAGCCACCAACAAAAGGTGCAACCGAGTCGCGCGGAGGCCGTGTCGCCCTGGCTCAGGGGGCAATCCCCAGCCGTTCCAGTTCCTCCAGGAATTGGCGCTGGGTCACCAGGCCCTCATAGCGTGCCACCACCTCCCCCTGCCCGTCCACGAAGAAGGTGGTCGGGAACTTCTGGACCCCGAAGCGCGCCGTCACCTCGCCTCGGGGGTCCAGAGCCACAGGGAACGGGCCCTCCAAGCCCGGCGGCCGGTCCGCGCCTTCCAGGAGGGCGCGGACCCGGTCCTCGTCGTCCCGAGGGTCTATGCCCAGGATGGCCACACCGCGCGGGCCGTAGGTCCGGTGGCCCCAGGCCAGGATGACCGCCTGGTGCCGGCAGAGGGCGTCCCGGGTATGCCAGAAGGTGAGCACCCGGACCTGCCCCGCCTTTTCCCCCAGGGAGAACTCGCCACCCCCCACCAACGGCAGGGTGAAGGGAGGAGCCGGATCCCCCACCTGCACACTGGCGCCCTGCCCTGTCCCCTGGAGGACGAAGGCCAGCGGGATCAGGAGAGCCACAAGGGCCATCAGGGCTGCCAGGGGCAGGAGGGTCCGGCGGGAGATGCGGCGGGGGCGAGGGGCTTCTTCCTCGGCCCCCGGGAGCAGGGCGGGAGGGACCTCCACCCTCTCGGCTTCCTCCTGGGCGCGGCGGGAGAGGCTTTCGGCTTCCCGGATGCGCTGGGCCAGGCGCTGAATGGCCCGGACCGCCGGGGAATCGGGCTGCTCCTCCGCCAGGGGGCGATGTAGGGAAAGGGCGCGGGGGGCCTGGGGTTCATGGGGGACCTCCAGGACCTCCTTCCCTCCCAGGCCCTCTTCCACCTGGGCCCGGGTCAGTTCCTTGGCCGCCCCCACGCGGTTGCAGACCAGGTGCACGGGTTTCTCGTAGCCCAGAGAGCGGAAGACCTCCAGCACACGCGCCGTAGTGTGGATGGAAGCCAGGTCTGGCGTCAGGGGGACCACGATCTGGTCGGCCATGTCCAGGAGTTCCAGGGTCCCTTCGTCCAGGTCCGAGGGGGCGTCCACCACGATGCAGGCATAGAGGTCCTGCAGGGCCGGCAGCACGGCGCTGACGATCCGCCTGGCCTTCTCCTCCGCCTCCTGGGGCGAACCGCGTGCCGGGAAAGCCACAAGCCCTGCCTTGTACAGGCAAGAGGCCCTCTGGAGGGAGGCGGGGGTTGGCTCGGCCAGTTCCTCCTCCCGTAGGTCCGCCAGGGTCTGGGCCGTGGGCAGGTGCAGGGCCACCGCCACCTCGCCCCGCGCCAGGTCCATGTCCACCAGGGCCACCTGGCTTCCGGTCTGGGTCAGGGCCAGGGCCAGGTTGATGGCCAGGGTGGTCTTGCCCGCGCCGCCGCGCAGGTTGAAGACGGCCACCACCGTCCCCCTGGGGCGAGCAACCCTTTCGGCCTCCGGCACCTGGCGGGCCAGCAGCGCCCGTACCCGCAGGCGCAGTTCCAGCGGGTCAAAGGGACGGGTCAGGCAGTCCGATGCGCCAGCCCGCAGCGCGGCCAGCCGGTGCTGGGTGCCGCTCCCCACGGGCAGGAGGAGCACGATGGGCACGGAGGCGTACTGAGGATCCTCCCGGAGGCGCTGGATGAGGGCGGTGCCGCTGGCGTCGGGGAGCCGTTCGTCCAGCACCAGCGCGTCCGGCCTCTGGGCCTGCAGCGCTTGCGAGAGATGCTGGCTGTCCCAGACCTCCTCCACCCACCAGCCAGTCCCTTCCTCCAGCATGGCCCGGAGGCCGGCCGATTCAATGGCGTTCTCGGCCGCCAGGAGGATGCAGGCGGAAGGAGGTACGGCCGGGGGGCGGGTCGGGGCGGTGGGCATGGGGCTCACTCTGCCAGGAAGACATCCGTGGTCCCGCCGCCCCCACCGCCCAGTTGGGGTCGGACGCGCACCTGGGCGGCTCCGCTCGCCGAGAGGCGCAGGACGATGAAGGGGGCATTGCTCCGGGCACTCCCCTGCACGGACAGGAGGGCCGAAGGAAGGTAAACCGTGCCATCCGGGGCGTCCAGGAGGCCAGCGCCCGAGACGCTCATCTCGCTTTCGTTGTCCCGGTCCTGGAAGACGATGAGCCCGGCGTAGGGGCCGCTCTTCGGCGGCGTGAGGGCAAGGACGCCGCTGTTGGTCACGACCACGCTCCCGGCGGCTTCGTCCCGCCGGCGGGCGTAGGGGTTCACGCCGTTGTAAATGCAGACCCCTTCCCCCTTGACCTGGGCCGCACCGCCCACCCAGAAGCCCCCGCCAGCCATGGCGTAGAGGCCCGGCTTGAGGGTGACCCGCGCGTCGCCCCCAATGGCAATGCCGCCGTAGTAGACGCCGGGCTCCAGCGTCGCCGAGCCGTGCGTGATGCGGAGCGTCTCGGGGTCCCAGGGGCTGCCATAGCGGATAGGCAAGGTCCCCAGGTCCGGCGGGGGGAGGCCCGCCAGGGGATCAGGGGAGGGAGGGACCCCGGTCACCGGCCGGGGGGTTACTTGAGCCCCTAGCCCCACGTAGTACCCCCCGGTCACGTGCACATAGTCGCTGGCGGAGAGGCGGCTGGTCCCACCAACGTACAGGGCCCTGCTGCAGGAGGAGTTGACCATCAAGCCCCCATCCAGGATCTCCAGGAGGACGCTCCCGCTCAGGAATGCGGCGTCGCAGGTGCCCGGGTCCAGGACCAGGACCTCGGCCCCTCCAGCGGGGGTGACGACGAAGCCGGCCGTGGCCGAGGCGGAGATGGTCGCCGCGCCTCCGTAGACCAGGTGGATGAGGTATGTGGGCTTGGTGACGGCGATGGTCACCCGGAGGAAGTTGGGGTTCCCGGCGTAGGCTCCTGCATCCGGAGGGTGGGAGACAGTGACGCGGTTGTGGATGCCGTCGTTGTTGAAGCCGTTGAGATTGGCGTAGTAGAAGGCGGAGTTGATGGCCTGCTCCCGGCTCCCGGCGGCGAGGCTGTAGGCCCCAGCCCAGGCCGCGGCATCGGCGGCGTTCTGGGCCTGCCGCCGGGTGAGGTAGAGGAGCCCCCCATCCAGGACCAGGCCCAGGAGGGCCAGGAGCCCCACCAGGACGAGGGCCACGATCACCACCACCTGGCCCTCCTGCCGCGCCCTGCCTCCCTTGTCCGGTCTTTCCGTCATAGCCCACCTCGCGCGGTCAATGCCCGATGGTCATAGTGGACCGGCTGGAGATGTCCAGGGCCACCCCGCGGGCGAAGAGGGTCGTGGCTGGGTGGAAGGTGTAGTGGGCCTCCACCGTGACCCGGCTCCCTGGGGAGTTGTCCGGGTCCCACGAGACCAGGACGGTGATCTGATCGGGGTTGAGGGTGGCGGCAGCCCGGACCACCACATCGCGGATGGTGGCCTCGTCCGCGGGCTGGGGCGAGGCGGAGCCGTGCACGATGGCGTAGCGCGTCCCTTCCCGCACGGCGTGGGCCAGGGACTGGTAGGCCCACATCAGGCGGCCCAGGTCCACTAGACCCAGGATGAGGAGCACCACCACCGGGAACGCCAGGGCGAACTCCACGGCGGATTGGCCACGCATCCGTCCCTTCTGCCCGCGCACCGCGTCCTGCGTCATGGCTTTACCCGCATGATGGACGTCTTGGTCAGGTTGAGGGGGGAAGGGACCCCAGGCACGGGGAGGAGAGGGCGGAAGAAGTAGGTGACCGTGACCGAGACGAAAGCGTAGCCGTAGGGGTCGGTGCCGTTGAGGACGTAGACGCTGGGGTTGGACGGTGTCACGTCAAAGAGGGTGGCAATCTCCTCCCGGACTGCGGCCTCAATGCCGGCCACATCCCTGGCTGCCTCGCGGCTCTGCGCGCCGTACTGGGCGCCGACCCGCGCCGCGTTGTCCACGGTGATGTAAGCGTACCACAGGCGCGAGAACTCCGCGATGCCCAGGAGGATAACGACGAGCACCGGGACCACCAGGGCCAGTTCCACAAGACTCTGGCCCGGAGTGCGCCCTTCCCTTGCGGATCGCCTCGCCTCGCCTCCCACCTCGGCCTCCGGCCTCCCCCGATGGATGCTCTCGTCGTCCCCCAGGAGCCCCCTGTGCCCCAGGCCCCCGATCCCCTACAGCCGGTCCACCCGCAAGCGCAGGTTTTCTGC
>JBMFPD010000162.1:0-7511 GCA_049969295.1 Anaerolineae bacterium
CCTTCCAGCAGGGACGCAACGGCTACACCGGGACGCGGGACACCGACATCGTCCAGTGGTACCCCGACCGCAACCTGGGCACGGCCACCTTCGTGCGCATCCGCTCCGGGGATATTGAGGCCGGCCTCCTTTACTTTGACGTCTCGTCCATCCCCAGCACGGCGACGATAGAGTCGGCCAAACTGCAACTGTACGTCATCCAGCGGAGCAACGCCAACTGGACCTGGCCGGCCACCTACCAGATGAAGCGGGCCTGGGAGGAGGAGCAGGCCACCTGGAACCAGGCGGCGAACGGCATGCCCTGGGGGGTGCCGGGGGCCAACGACCCCCTCACGGACCGCTGGTTCAGGCCCACGGACCTCATCACCATGACGGCTGTGAACACCTGGTACGAGTGGGACGTGACGGAGATGGTGCAGGACTGGGTCTTCACGCCGGGGGCCAATAAGGGCCTCACGGTGCGGGTGGTGGACCACCCCGAGACGCCCGTGGAGTACCTCTTCGCCTCCTCGGAGTACCCCACCGAGAACCTGCGGCCCAAACTGATGGTCCGCTACCGGTTGGGACCCCCGCCGACGCCCACGCCTGTGCCCACCAGCACGCCGACGCCCACCCCCACGCCACGCCTCCAGGCCACGGTCACCGTGACCTTCCGGCAGGGCGTGGACGGCTACACCGGGGCCCAGGATACGTACATCAGTTCCTACGCGCCCAACACCAACTACTACCTGGACCACCCGGTCCAGATCCGCACGCCGGACCTCATCGCCTCCCTGTTCCGGTTTGACGTCTCCAGCATCCCACGGGATGCCCACATCATCCGGGCCACCCTGAGCCTGTACCCCGTCTCGCGGTCCAACAGCGGCCCGCTGCACGCCTGGGTCTACCCGGTGTTGCGGCCCTGGGCTGTGAACCAGGTGACGTGGACCAGGCCCCTGGCGGGCCAGGCCTGGGCTGCCGCCGGCTGCAACGAGCCCGGCGTGGACCGCGCCGGGGACCCCCTGGACCGGCGGTATGTGGAGTTTCTCAATGTCTGGTACGAGTGGGATGTGACGGAGGCGGTGCGGCAGTGGGTGCGGGACCCTGCGGCCAACTACGGTTTGATCCTCAAGGCCTACGGGGATGTGAAGGTGATGTACGCCTTCGCCTCGGCGGAGGACGCTTCCTCTGTCCGGCCGAAACTGACCGTCACCTACGGCATCCCCGCGAGGTAGGGGGAGCCGGCAGGGCTGGCTCATTCTTGCGGCAGCCCGTAGCGCCGGGAAGAGCGGTTGTAGCCTTCCCTTCTGTAAAGACGAAACAACCCCGGGGAAGCCAGCGTCCGCACGCCCTGGGGCTGCACCACGGCGGCTTTTCAGCGAAGGACCGCGAACCTCTCCCTCCAGCCCCCTCCGCGCCACGTGCGGAGGGGGACTGGAGGGTGGAGACGTAGCCCTCCCGTTTCCCCCGACGGGCATCCGACGAGGGCTTTTCACGTGCCACAGCCTGTGGGGGTTGGCTTCCCATTGGGCCGGGCCAGGAGCCAGAGGACGAAGGCCGCGGAGGCCCCCATTGCGACCGCTGCGGCCAGGAAGACGGACCGCACCCCCCACCAGGCCACCACCCCTGCCCCCAGCATCGGGCCGAGGAAGTTGGCCACAGAGGTGGCGCTGGAGTCCAGGCCGTAGACCAGCCCCTCGCGCCCCTCTGGGCTGATCTGGGCGAGGAGCGAGGTGATGGAGGTCAGGAGGCCGCCGTTGACCAGCCCGGTCAGCATCTGGAGGACCAGGATCTGGCCCACGTTCTGGGCGAAGAACTGGGGCACGTAGAACAGAGCGGAGAGGCAGATGCACGTTGCCAGAACCCGGCGATGGCCCAGGCGGTCCCCCACCCGGCCCCATAGGACCGCCCCGACCGCGGCGGCCGCCGCGGCTGCGCCCACCACAAGTCCTGCTGCCGAAGCCACCCCGGCCGTCGCCCCCTGGAGTTCCTGGACAAAGAGGGGCAGCATGGGGTCCACGGTGCGGACGCCGATGCGGGAGAGAGCCCGCACCAGGAGCATGGAGACCAGGGCAGGCCCCAGCAGAGAGCCCAGAGCCTCCCTCCATCCTCCGCCCTGGCCCTCTTTGCCCCGGGGCTGGGGGCGGAACGCCTCATGGACCAGGAAGTGGACCGACATCCCTGCTGCGAAGAGAAGGCCGGCCGTCACCCAGAAGGTGGGCCGGTAGCCTACCGCGTCCGCCAGCACACCGCCCAGGGCAGGGCCCAGGGAGGCCCCCAGGTAGATGGCCATCTGGAGGAGGCCCAGGGAGGAACCCACCCGCTCCCGGGGGACGGTGCTGGCCACAAGGGTGGTGGCTGCCACCACCGTGCCTGTGAGAGCCCCCTGCAGGAGCCGCAAGGCCAGCAATTGGTAGACGTCCCGGGCAAACCCCATCAGGGCCAGGACGAAAGCCCCGCCGAACATGGCCCGCTCCACCATCAGTTTGCGCCCGTAGCGGTCGGCCAGGTTCCCCCAGAAGGGGGAGACCACCGTCATGGCCACCGCGTGGGCCGAGGTGAGCATGCCCGTCCAGAGGGCCACCTGGCGCGGGTCCCGGATCCCCAGTTCCTGGATGTAGTAGGGCAGGAAGGGCATGACGAGGGAGAAGCCGGAGATGGCCAGGAGTTCCCCCATCCAGATGACGGCGAGGTTGCGCTTCCAGGGGGCGTCTGTGAACGCGTTCATGGTGCCTTTCCAAGGGGTTCAGGGCCCGCACCGGCCGATCTCGTGGGCGGGAACTCCTGTCCCGATCGCTTGACCACAGAGAAGATCCCCATTTCGGCCGTTCAGGCCCCAGGGGCAGGG
Organism: Anaerolineae bacterium; assembly: GCA_049969295.1. GTDB lineage: Bacteria > Chloroflexota > Anaerolineae > DTPP01 > DTPP01 > DAOTYM01. The sequence goes on from JBMFPD010000162.1 coordinate 2,828, forward strand.
GGCGATTCATGGATCGCCCCTACCGACGCTGCACCCGTGGCGTAGTAAGGGCGCACGGCCGTGCGCCCCTACCACCGTCCTTTGCGCTGAAGACGTGCCGTCAACAACCGATGTGGTGCAGTACGAGAGACCTCCGTCCCCATTCTAGCAGCATATCCACTGGCCGGCAAAAAACGCGGGCTCGCCTCCCCCAGAGTGCCACTGGTTTCTGGGAGAAGGGCCTGCGCGTTCCCCGAAGGCGGAAGAGGCCACACCCCGGCGGGTGGCCTCCCTAAAGAGATTGTGCGGGGATGCTAACCCCCTGGCCAACATCCCCGCACCCGTCCTATCCTATCCCAGGAACTTGATCCCCTGCTCCAGGGCCCGCTTGAGGGTGTCGCCCCGCAGGCCGTTGCGCAGGGCCTCCAGGGCCAGGATGTCCTCCGGCGGCACGTTCCCCAGGTTGACGTTCACGCCGAAGCGCAGGATCAGGTACTGCTGCTGGTTCTTGATGGGGGCTTCCCAGATCAGGTCGTTGATGTCCTTGACGCCCGAGATGATCCGGTCCACCTCCGCCTCATCCACGTTGCCAGCCTTGTCGTAGATGCCCACGCCATGCCCGGACTCGCGGGCCTCCACAATGACTTTGAAGACCCCCAGTTCCAGGTCGCTCCTGATCTGCTCGTGCATCTTGGCCATGGCGACCTTGACGTTGGGGTCCTTCTTGCCTACCTCAGAGATGACCTTGAAGCCAGCGTCCAGGGCCCGCTTGATGCAGTCGGCCCGCACATCATCGGGCATCTCCATGGTGCCGTCGGAGACCTCAATGGCGCTGAACCCCACCTCCTTGGCGTACTTGAGGAACTCGGGGTAGCGCCCCTCGGCCACCGCCACCTCCAGGAACGTTCCGCCGGGGTAGATATCCACCCCCGCACCGCGCACCAGGCCGATCTTCTCCCTGAGCAGCCGCTCCGAGTAAAAGGCCGACGTCCCGAAGGTCTGCTTCAAGGCGTCAATGTAGTCGGCCGCGGTGTCCATCAGGTCCCGGGTGGCATTCAGGCCCAGGCCCTTGTCGATGACCATGGTGTAGCCCGTGGTGCGGGGCTTCGTGGACCGCCCCTGCACCGGCATGCTGAAGACACCTTCCCACGCTCGCATCTATTCAATCCCCTCCATACAAGATTTGGAACCGGCCAGGATGTTCTTGGCCTGGACGATCTCCCACTTCGGCGCGGCCACGAGCCGCTGCATCGCTTCCAACCGCGCCCGGGCCAGGGCAGGGGTGTCCAGCCCCAGGACCGGGACCTCCTCGTACAGGATGAAGGTGGCCCCGAGTTTCTCCGAAGCGCTCTCAAAGAGGGCCTTGACCAGCCCCTCCGGGCGGCGGACGTTCGTCACCACCGCCCCCTCCCGCCCGGACTCAATGCGCGGGAAGATGAAAGAAAGGCGCGGGTTCACCAGGACTGGCTCCGCCGTGGTGACCTTCCCCATGTCCACGCTGATCTTGGCCTCCCAGGGGTCTTCCACCTTCGGGAGGGTCAGGCCCAGGATCTCCGCCGCCTTGGGGTAGTCGTAGAGGAAGTTCCCCACCCGGATGTTGTCCAGGAGGGCCCCGCGGTAAAAGACAACCCCCTCATCCGTCAGGCGGAAGAAGGTCATCTCCGTGCTGAAGATCTGATAGCCGCGCAGGATGCCTTCCAGGAGGTAGACGGTCTTCCCTGCGCCGGACTTGCCCACGATGACCAGGAGTTCGTGCCGGTCTGGCCGGTAGACCGCCGAAGCATGGAGGCTGTAGATGCCGTGCCGCTCCTGCGTGGCCAGAGCGAAGCGGAAGAAGAGGCCCATGTTGCCCATCAGGGTCCAGCGGCGGTCGTGCCGCTCCCGGTCCAGCCGCCCCCAATCGCCGATGGCCAGGACGTCCCGCTCGCCGATGTGGACCTCAGGGGTGCGCCCCGGCACGTCCACAATGGTCAGGTAGGCGTCCATCTCCCCTGTGTAGGGGATGAAGTCAAACTCGCTGTAGTTGGTGATCTGGGATTGGATCTCGCCCGGTTCGTAGAACTCCGGGTTGAGGATGAGGTTGGGGTTGTTGGACGCCAGGCCGTAGCGGATGCCGAGGATGTGCAGGCCGCGGGTGTAGAAGGTCCCTGCGCTTTCCGAAGGAAGGGATGACGTCGCCATAACCTCCGCTCCTTGGATTTCTCCCCAGCGAGCCAGGTCAGCGCCGAAGCGATGGCCCTCTGCGGGGATTTTCACATGGAAAAAGGGGTTTACCTTTTCCCATTATACTCCCGACCGTCCTCCCTGTCAAACTTCCCCTCTAGGGAGGGGCAGGGCTATCTCGTCTTTACAAAAGGGAAGGCTATAACCGCCCTTCTCGGCGCAGAGGGCACGCCAGGAGGCGTGCCCTACGGTCTGCCGGCCAAAAGGCTGTCAGAGCCTATAAGAATGAATCAGCCCTGCCAGGGAGGGGGGCCGGCCGTTCCCCTGCCCACCGCCGGAAGTTCTGGGAGTACACTTTCTCCAGCACCTGCCTGGGGAGGGCGAGGCCCCGCAGGGACCGGCCTGCTGCCAGGGGGAGCAGCCTCGCCAGGTCCGGTGGCGTGGGGACCTCCCAATCCGTCTCCAGGGTGGCCCGCACCAGCCATGCCTGGGCGACTTCCCGTGCCGGGTCCAGCGCGTGGGCCCGGTCCAGGAGGGGGCCAGCCCCGATGTCTGTGCCGTAGACGATGCGGTCCTGGTAGGCCAGGAAGAACTCCCGCGCGGCTCCTGGATCGCGGCTGAGGAGGAAGTACCCCTCCACCGCCGGCGCCAGGTCCAGCGCCACAGAAGGGTGTGCCTCCAGGAAGCGGGCTGCTGTCGGCAGGTCATCCCACAGGAACATGAGGTGGGCCAGGATGACGCGCAGGCGCGGATGCCGGGCCAGGACCCGTTCCACCTCGGCATACTGCTCCTCCCGGGTCGGGTACTCCGGGCTGGCGTAGGACCACGGGTCCAGTCCCACCCGGGCCGGGTCCCACATCCGCGGGGGGTCGGCCACGTGGAGGAGGAGGGGGAACCCCTCCCGCTCCATCCAGGCGAAGAAGGGGGCGAAGAAAGGGCCGTCAAAGCGGCCTGGCAGGCTGATGTAGTAGGCCGTCTTCCCCTCCACCATTTTGATGCCGTCAAACCCCTGCGCCCGAAGGGCCTCGGCCTGGGCCACCAGGTCTTCCGGCTCCATCTTCTCGCCGCGGTCATGCGCGGTGTAGTCCAGCGCGCCGAAGGCGTAGGCCTGCCCGCCCGAGGCGGCCTTGAACTCCAGGGCCTGGGCGTTCAGCGTCCCGTGGGGGGTGGTGATGGCTACGGCGTTGCACTGGCCGGCGCCGGACCGGTCCAGGAGGGCGCGGAGAGCCCCGCGCTCCATCCCTGGCCACACGTGCACGTGGCCATCCAGGATAGGGATATCAGAAGCGAAGGCGGAGAATGTGAGGGTCTCCAGGAAATGGCTCTCGGTTTCCATGCGTCTCAATCCTCCAGGGGCAGGGAGACCGGCTTCCCGGTCTCCGCGGAGCGGTCAATGGCCAGGACCACCTCGTGGGTCTTCACCGCATCGGGCAGGTCCGGCTGGATGGGGAGGTCGTGCAGGATGGCCTCCACGAAGTCGTCAATCTCCTCCTGGAAGGGGTGGTGGGCCACGTCGCCGCTATCGGGGAGGACGGTGGGGATCTCTACGTACCCCGTCTGGCCGGCGAACTTGTGGGACCAGAGGCGGTTGTCGCGGATGGTCCCCTTGTGGCCCATGAGCACGATGTTGAAGGCGTAGGGCATCACGCACTCCATGCAGGCGGAGATCTTGCCGATAGCGCCCGTTTCAAAGCGCACCAAAGCGCTCACAGTGGGATCGTACTCGTAGTAGGGCCGCCCCTTCCCCTTGGTGGAGAGGGCGAAGACTTCCACGATCTCCGAGCCGACGAGGAAACGGGCGGCGTCCACGGCGTGGCACCCGCCCATGAGGAAGACGCTGCCGGCGTACTCCCGCTTCGTCATCCAGTGGCCAGCCACGGCGCGGGGCGTGCTGTGCCAGTAGTCCACCTCGGCCATGAAGATCTCGCCGATGGCGTCGTCTTCCACCTGGCGGCGCAAGATGCGCAGGAGGGGGTTGCGCCGCAGGACGAAGGAGACCATGGAGCGCACCCCTGCCTCCCGGACGGCGGCGTCCATAGCCCGGAGGTCCGCCAGGTTCAGGGCGACTGGTTTCTCAATGAGGACGTGCTTGCCAGCCCGCGCCGCGGCGATGGTGTGCTCGGCATGGACGTGGTTGGGGGTGCAGATGGAGACGACCTGCACCCGTTCGTCGGCGAGGAGGGCGTCCAGGTCGGTGTAGAGGGCGCAGGTGGGCGGGAGGCCCGATTGGGCAGCGCGCGCCTCCAGGGTCTCCCGGGTGCGGCTGTAGAGGGCCACCACCTCCGTGTAGGGGTTGTGCTGGTAAGCCCGGATGTGCTCCTTGGCCACGTTGCCGGCCCCGATGATGCCAACGCCGAGTTTCTGCATCGCTTTCCTCCTCGTACTCTGGGTGTCTGCGGCATGCGGGGTGCCGCGCGCGCCCATTGTAGCATACGGTCCCTGCCGAGCCAAAAGAGGCATGCCAGGGGACTCGGTTGCACCTTTTGTTGGTGGCTGATGACCTTGTGGTCCCATGCCGCGAGGTGAACCTCACCCTACCCCC
>JBMFPD010000163.1:0-7502 GCA_049969295.1 Anaerolineae bacterium
CACCGGGAGCGCGCTTCGTGCCAGACCCGCGTCACGAAGTCGGCGAAAGCAAAGACCCAGTGACGACCTCCCCGCGCCGCTTCCCGCAGGTCCAGGAACGAGCGCACCAGGCCCCGGCACACCAGGACCGCCACCACGCAGGCGAGGAGGAGTTCCAGCGACGAGAAGGCGAAGCCCCCCAGCGGCTTCCGCAGGAGGAAGAAGGGGATGCCGAAGGCCAGGAGGGCCAGCCCCAGGTCGGGGCGGATCCAGGTGAGGGGCACGATGCCCAGGAGCCCCACCATGCCCAGCGGAAACCACGGAGCGAAGAAGTAAACGCCGCCGCACAGGACCCAGGCCAGAAAGGTGGGCCAGGCGAGACCCGAAGCCTCGGCCTCGCTCCCCGTGGTGGCCACGGCCCAGGCCACCACCCGCCCCATCGCCCCGCGCGTCCAGCGCTCCACGTGGGGCCAGGCGATAAAGGCCAGGGCCAGGAGGCAGAAGACCACCCCTCCGGAGATGACCGGCATCGCCCAGGGATCAGCCCAGAACGGCCGTTCGTGCACCACCGACCAGCCGAGGAGCGCCCACTGGCCCCAGCCCCCCTCGGCCACCAGTTCCACCTCGTGCACACCTTCCGGAAGGCCGCGGGCCAGCGTCACCCCCGCCTCCTCGTGCAGCGGGTCGTAGAGGACCACGTAGGCCCGCCCCTCCTCGTCCAGGGGCAGGGCGTTGGCGGGCTCCCCATCCACTGTGGCGTAGAGGACGGCCCAGTAGTCGCCGCGGCGCACGTGCAGGTCCACCCGCGTGCCCCAGAAGCGGAACCGGGCCCGGTCCCCGGACCTGCCGATGTCGGCCCCCAGCGGGGAAAACCGCCATGCCCCTTCGTACCGCGCGGCGAAGTGGTCCACAGGATGCCAGCCGGTGCCTGCGGCGCGGTCCCGGCTGAAGGCCGCCAGGGCCTGGAAGAGGGCGCGGGGCTTCCCCTCGGCGTCCAGCAGGGCAAAGCCCCAGCGAGGGTCGTCCGCGGGGGCGGCCGGCTGCAGGACGCCGACGGCCATCAGCCCCAGCCAGGGCCACTCGTCCCGGGCCCGTGCCAGCGCGTCCACCGTGCGCTGGGCCTGCCTGGCCTCGTCGTCGGTGCCCCAGGGGGAGGGCCGGCCCGCCCAGCCCGGGGGCAGGGCGTTCCAGCCTCCCTCCACGGCCCAGACGGCCTTGCCCCCATCGCCGGCCCGCTCCACCACCTGCCGCAGGAGGGCCAGGCGCGAGAAGTTGAGGACGCCGGGGTCCATGCGGCGGTCCTCCGGCCCGGACCAGAAGCCGTAGGCCTTGGCCCCGACGATGTCCAGGGCCTCCCCACCTCCGGCGGCGTACAGGCCTTCCAGGAAGCGCAGATCGCTCTCGTTGGGGCCGCCGCTCTCCGTGGTGGGGGCCAGCGCAGCGGAGAGGATGCGCGCGCCTGGGTCAGCGGCGTGGATCTGCGCCGCTCCCTCCCGCAGGAGGGCCGCGTACCCCACAGGGTCGGGGAAGCGCTCGCCCCAGTGAGGGTAGATGTTCGGCTCGTCCCAGACCTGGTAGTAGTCCACCAGGGAGCCGTAGCGGGCGGCGAAGGCGGCGGCGAAGCGGCCGAAGTCCCGCACGTCGTGGGGCGGGGCGAAGGGGTTCCCGGCGTCCTCCGGGGCCCGGGCCCAGGTCGGGGAGCCATCCAGGAGGGCGATGAGGCGGAGGCCCTCGTCTGCCACGGCCTGGACCACGTCATCCCAGGGCTCCCAGACGAAGGTGCCTGGCTCGGGCTCCAGGGCCTCCCAGGGGAAGCGCTGGCGGACCGTCTCCACCCCTGCCTGTCGGGCCAGGCGCAGGAGGGCGCGCCGCTCCTCCGGAGAACGGCGTTCCAGTTGGACGTTGGTGCCCAGGGGCCAGAAGGCGGTGTCGGCGATGGGCTCCGTGGGGCCGAAGACAGTGCCCTGGTGGGCAGCCTGGAAGTCCTGGATGGCGCGCCACCACACCACCAGGCCCACCAAAAGGGCCAGCAGGAAGAGGGTGACGAAGGCCTCCTGCACCGTGCCCACGGCGACAACGCGGCGCACCCGCCCCACCAGCCAGCGGAAGGGGGCCAGCAGGACGCCGATCTTGGAAGGGGCGCCGGCTTCCCCTTCTACACCTTCGGAGGGAGGGTGCTCCCTCCGCCACTTACGGGCAGGGTGAAGGAGAACTGGCTTCCTGCCCCTTCCTCGCTTCTCACCCATATCCTGCCACCATGGGCCTCCACGGCCAGTTTGCAGAAAGCGAGGCCGAGGCCAGAACCTGCCTCCTGGGGCATGCCCGGCCTGCGGACCCGCTCGAACTTCTCAAAGATGCGCTCCCAGTCCTCGGAGGCGATGCCCACCCCCGTATCGCTCACCGTCACCTGCACCATCCCCCCCTCGTGGACGGCGGAGAGGGTGATCGTGCCGCCCGAGGGAGTGAACTTGATGGCGTTGTCCAGGAGGTTGAGGAGCACCCGGGCCAGGACGCCCCAGTCCGCCCAGACCAAGGGCAGGCTCTCTGGCAGATCCTCCACCAGGGTGAGGCCCTTGATCGAAAGGCGCGCCTTGACCAGGGGCGTGGTGGAACGGATGAGGTCCAGCAGGTCCACCTCCCCCCGGTCCAGGGAGAACCGTCCCCGTTCCAGACGCCCAATGCCCAGCACGTTGTCCACAAGGCCCATCATCTGCAGGGCGCTTTGCTCGGCTGAGCGCAACACCTCCTTCAGGTCGGGCGGCGCGGATTCCAGCCATTCCTGCCCCAGGACCTCCAGGGCCCCGACGATCACCCCCAGGGGGTTGCGGAGGTCGTGGATGACCATCTCAAAGAAACTCTCCCGGGCGGCGGTCTCCTCCTGGAGCCGCCGGTAGGCCTCCTGGAGGCGTCGGTAATCCTGGCCGAGGAGCAAATGCTGCCCCAGGAGACGGTCCTTGACCTCCTGGGCCTCCCGCACCCGTTCCTGCCCCTCCTGGCGGAGGCGGCGGAGCAGCAGTTGGTGGCGCAGGAGGGCCCTTAGTTCGCCCATGCCCAGGGGCTTGAAGGCCAGGCCGTCGGCGGCCTCTTCCAGGGTCTCGGCCACGGGGCCTTCCAGCCCTGGTGGGGCCAGGAGGACGATGGGGACCTCCGGAAGCGCCCGCCGAAGTTGGGCCACCAGGTTGAGGGGCCCCGCGCCGCCGAGCATCGCGCCCACCAGGACGAGGTCCGGCCCCAGAGAGAGGGCCAGGTTCAGCCCCTGTTCCGCCGAGGCCGCCTGCACAGCGCGGTGCCCCTCCCGTTCCGCGGCCCGGCGCACGGCCTCCACGGCCTGGGCGTCGTCGTCCACCACGAGGATGGTGCGCGGGGCTTCCTCTGCGTCGGGGCCGGTCGCCACCCCGCCCAGGAGCCCTCTTGCCCGGTCCAGGAGTTGCCCCTGTTCCCAGGGCTTGCAGAGGCAGGCATCGGCCTCCCGCAGGAGGAGGGCTTCGGACCCAGCCTCCTCCGGGGCGAAGGTCCCGACCAGGGCCAGCACGGGGATGCGGGCGCACCGGGGGTCTCCCTTCAGCACCTGGCAGGTATGGAAGCCCTCATCGCCAGGGAACGGCACATCCAGCACGATGAGGTCCGGTGGCTCTGCCCGAGCAGCCTGGGCCAGGGCCTCCTCTGTGAAGACCACCGTCACACGGAAGCCTGCCTCTTTCAGGGTGCGCAGGGTGGCCTGGGCCGAGGCCTCGTCTTGCGCCATCAAGAGAATCCGGTCCTTCACCTCCGGGTCTCCCGTCCGCCAGAGCGCCGATGTGGACATCGGCTGTGCCCCACCGGGGACCTTTTGCAACGACCGCAGGGGGCCCTGGGGGGAACGGTCAGCGGGACCACCGAGGGTGTCCGCTGTTGCCGTCGGCGGTGAGTTGGTGGGCTCGCCCCGTGGCCACTTCCACTAGGTATAAGTCGCCTTGCCAGACCACCACCAGGTGGGTTCCGTCCGGCGACCAGGCAAACTGTGGGGCCACCAGCCCCGGGTCTTCCAGGGTGGGAGGGAAGAGGCGCACCTTGTCGCTCCCGTCCCGGTCCATGAGGTACAGATCGTACTGGCTCTCCTGGGAACTGGTGGGGCTGCGGCTCTGGCCGTAGGCAATGGCCCACGGCCCCGGAGCCGTCCAGGCCCACTGGGGGTTGGCCCACATCCCCACCCCCTCCGCCAGAGGGGCCCTGACCTGCCCGTCCAACCGCACCACGTACACATGGAAGAGGGGGCTGTCCTGGGGGATAAGTTCGCCAGGCCTGGCAGCATGGGCAGTGCAGGCCAGGTACCGCCCATCCGGAGACCAGGAAAGGCTGGGGATCCAGACCCACTCCGCGTAGGTGTGGTACTCCGGGAAGGTCAGCAGGTCCTCGGCCTCCCCTGTCTCCAGGCGGACCACCCCCACCGAGTTCCCCGTGGCGTAGGCGATATGCCGCCCGTCGGGCGACCAGGCCAGGGCCGTCCCCCACCAGGGGTAGGGGCCGCCGGGCATCCGGGCGGTGACCAGGGTCGGCGTCACCACCGGCTGGCTCAGGGTCGGCGTCACGTGGGGCGAGGGGAGGAGGACCTCCGCCACCCACAGGTCGTTGCGGGCCTTCCACCCCGGGGAGCCTTGGCTGCGCTCGGCCGTGGTGTAGGCGATGCGCCTCCCCTGTGCGTCCCACTGGGCATGGAGCACGCTCGCGATGCCCAGGGGCCACGGCTCCTCCCCCACCACCGTGGTCCCCACCGCCCAGAGGGAGTTCAGGGCAGGCGAGGTCGTGTCGGTGACCATGCGGCTGAAGAGAAGCCACCGGCCGTCGGGAGAGAGGTCAAAGACCCGCCCGTCCAGGTCGCCGGCCGAGGTGAGGGGCCGCCGGCCCCCGCTCTCGGCGCGCATCATCCAGGCGTTGCCGCCAGAGATATAAGCGATGGTGCCCGTGATGGGCACGGAGGGGAGGTTTCCCCGCACGCCCACCGCCAACACTTCGTGCACCACGGGCCGCACCACCTTGCGGGAGACCTCCACGCGCTGGGTTTCCACCCCGTCCTCCAGAACGACCTTGTAGACGATCTCCTCTTCGCCCTCCTGCCCCAGTTGCACGAGGCGGCTTTCGCCGTCCGGCAGGGCCTCGCTGCGGAGGACCCGTCGCTCAAAGGGGATGGACCGTCGCTGAACTTCCTCCACCTCCTGCACCCGCACCACGCGGATCTGGAGGCCTGGACGCAGTTCCTCCCACAGGTCTGGCCGGACGCGGTCCAGCCCGCCCACAGAGACCCCCGCGGCGGCAAGGGCGTCCCGCACCGTGCCACCAGCCAAAGTCACCTGGGCTTCCTTGCCATCGGCGAAGATGGCCACGGACACCGAGGGGGCCTCGCGCTGGCACGCGCTCAGGAGGAGCACGAGGCCCACGGCCAGGAACGTCCAGAGGCCCAGATAGCGCGCTCGGTGCACAGGGAAGCCCTCCGGGGAAATGGTACCAGAAAGCGGCCGTTTCCGCAAGGGTGCGCTGCCAGCCCCTCCAGCCGAGAAGGAGCGGGACCTGGCCCTAATCGTAGACTCCCCGCCAATCGTTCAGGCGCACGGCCAGGACGTCCCGGAACATGTGGATGGAATCGCGCAGGGGGTTCACCTTGGAGTGCTTCCCGTAGCGCCAGATGACCGGCACCTCCTTCACCTTGTACCCCTTCTTGAGGGCCAGGAAGAGCAGTTCCACATCAAAAGCGGTGACAGCCCCTCCCTTGATCTCCGGTGCGTCCTCCCCGTAGAGGCGCAGGCTGGAGAAGAGATCCCTCGCCGCGTGCTGACGGAAGGCCTTGAAGCCGCACTGGGTATCCTGGAAGCCGCCCACAGCCACCAGCCGCACCAGGAGGTTGAAGGCCCGGCCGATGAGGTGGCGGTACCAGGGTTCCCCGTAGCGCACGGCCCCGATCCCCTCCCGGGAGCCGATGGCCACATCGTACCCCCGCTCCAGATAGGCCAGGAGTTTCTCCCACTCTTCAATGGGCGTCGCCAAGTCGGCATCGGAGAAGAGGATGTACTCCCCCTGGCCTGCCAGCATGCCGGTGCGCACGGTGTACCCCTTGCCCCGGTGGGGGTTACGGATGACCCGCACCGTGGGGTGCTGCGCCGCAAACCCCTCGGCGATCTCCGCCGTGCGGTCCTCGCTGCCGTCGTCCACGACGATCACCTCCCAGGCATAGTCCTGTCGCTCCAGGTAGGCGAGGACCTGCTCCAGGGTATCCGGAAGGCGCTTCTCTTCGTTATAGGCCGGGATGACCACGGAGACCAACGGTCGCGTTGCGCCCAAGGTTCCTACCTCCTCGGGGTCCTGGGGCCTCCAGGGGGCTCCAGGATGGATTCCAGGTACTCCAGCGGGACGCGCCGCGTGGCCTGCACCTGGCGGCGCTTGCGCCACCACCGCGGGGCCTGAGCCAGGGCCGCCCACTGGCCCCGCAGGCGAGCCCGGGCCGCTGTCCCCCGCCAGGCCCGCAGGGCGTCGGCGGCGATGCGCGCCTGGGCCTGCAGGAAGGCCGGCCAGTCCCGGCGCATGAGAGGGCCCGGGTAGTCCTTCAGCCAGACGAGGATCGTGTTGCGGCCGGTGTAGAAACTCGCTAAAGGCCCGCCTCCCGTTGCGCTCAGGCGGTGGTAGACCACGGCCCGCGGCTCGTATCAGCAGCGGTACCCTGCCAGTTGCGCCCGCCAGGCCAGGTCCACATCCTCGCAGTACATGAAGAGGTCCTCGTCCAGGAGGCCCACATCCTCCAGCATCGTCCGCCGCACGGCCATGGCCCCGCCGCAGGCCCCGAAGACCCAGCCGGGCTGGTTGAAGGCCTCCTGATCCACCTGCCACACGCCCCGGTTCCCCGGGATGCCATCGCGGCGGTAGAAGTCGCCCGCAGAGTGGATGACGTCCCGCCGGTCAAAGAGGAGCATCTTGCTGGCCACGCTTCCGGCCTCTGGGTGCTCTTCCAGGGCCTGAGCCAGGGCCGAAAGCCACTGGGGGTGGGCTTCAGTGTCGTTGTTCAGGAAGGCGATGTACTCACCCCTGGCCTCCCGGATGCCGGCATTGACGCCACCGGTCAGGCCGCGGTTCTCCCGGAGTTCCAGGAGGCGCACCTCCGGATACCGCTCCCGCACCAGGGCACGGGACCCGTCCGTGGAGGCATTGTCCACCACGAGGACCTCAAAATCCCGGTAGGTCTGGGCCCGCAGGGAGTCCAGGCAAGTCGGCAAGATGGCCTCGCCGTTCCAGTTGGGGATGACCACGGAGATCATCGGAAGTACTCTTCCAGGGCCTCCTGCCAGGGCCGCAGGCGGATGCCCAGGGCCGCACCGCAGAAATTGCGGATGGGCGTGTAGAGCGGCGGCCGGGCGAGCCGCTGGTACTGGTCCGAGGTGATGGGGCGCAGGCGCACGTGCCCTCGCCCCCCCAGTTCCAGGATCTTCCTGGCGAACTCAAAGCGGGAGCAGACCCCTTCGTTGGTGAAGTGGTAGATGCCATACTGCCGCGTCTGGATC
>JBMFPD010000164.1:0-7493 GCA_049969295.1 Anaerolineae bacterium
GGGTAGGGTGAGGTTCACCTCGCGGCATGGGACCACAAGGTCATCAGCCACCAACAAAAGGTGCAACCAAGCCTCCTTTCCCCATTTTCGGTGGCCCCGCGCGGCCGGAGTATACTATACGAGTCCAGGCCGGTCAAGTTTCCGCGCGCCGCAATCCAGGGCTGACCCATTCTCGCAGAACTCTGACAGCCTTCTGGCACGGCAGACCGTAGCGTGCCCTCTGCGCCGGGAAGAGCGGTTCTAGCCTTCCCTTTCGTACAAAACGAGTCAGCCCTGCGCCGCAATCCGTTCGGACTTGACAACTTCGGGGCCCTGTGGTACAATCTATGTGCAAATCGCACATAATAGCAATGTTCATTCTGCTGCCTTCGGGCAGCATGCAGGGGGTGTCAACCATGGGAGTCACGGAAGCACAAGTGCTGGAGGCCCTGGCCAAGGTGGTGGATCCGGAGTTGCGGCGCAGCGTGGTGGACCTGGGCATGGTGCGGGAGGTGCGGATTGAAGGGGCCAAGGTGGGCCTGACCCTTGCCCTCACCACCCTGGCCTGCCCCCTCAGGGACGAGATCGTCCGCGACGCCAAAGACGCCCTGCGGGCCCTGGAAGGGGTGCGGGAGGTGGATGTCCGCCTGGTGGAGATGACGCCGGAAGAGAAGAAGCGCATCGGCATCGGCGCGCAGTCCGAAGAGGCGGGGATGGCCGAGCATCTGAACGACATCCGCCGGGTGGTGGCGGTGATGAGCGGCAAGGGCGGCGTCGGCAAGTCCTTCGTCGCGGCCCTCCTGGCCGTGGGCCTGCGCCGCCGGGGGGAGCGGGTGGGCATCCTGGACGCCGACATCACCGGGCCCAGTGTGCCGAAGATGTTCTTCCCCAACGGGGCCCGGCCCGGGCAGAGCCCTCTGGGCATCCTCCCGGCGGAGACGGCCACGGGCATCAAGGTCATGTCCATCAACCTCCTCCTGCCCACGGAGGACCACGCCGTCATCTGGCGCGGGCCCCTCATCAGCGGGGCCATCAAGCAGTTCTGGGGCGACGTCTTCTGGGGGGACCTGGACTGGCTCATCGTGGACCTGCCGCCGGGCACCTCCGATGCGTCCCTCACCGTGATGCAGTCCCTGCCCCTGAGCGGGGTGGTGATGGTCACCTCGCCCCAGGACCTGGCGGGGATGGTGGTGCGCAAGGCAGCCCAGATGGCCCAGCACCTGGGGGTGCCCATCCTGGGCCTGGTGGAGAACCTGAGTTACTACGTCTGCCCCGATACGGGCAAGCGTCACGAGGTCTTCGGCCCCAGCCACGCTGCCGAGACGGCCAGACGGCTTGGGACGCCCCTCCTGGGCCGGCTGCCCATTGACCCGGCCATCGCCCACCTGTGCGATGTCGGAGCCATTGAGGACTACCGGTCGGAGGCCTTTGACGCGGTGGTGGAGGAACTGAGGAAGAAGGCCCCAGAGGCGCGGCGTTCGCCTCTGGTGCCTCCCAGGGCCTGACCACACTGATTTCCGAAGGCATGGCATCCTGAGGCGCGAAGGGGATGCACGGGGCATGAGCCAGGGCGCACGGCGCTGCGCCCCGGCACCGGTGCCGCCCTGCGAACGGTCTTCGCTGCGGTCAAGCGCTGGAACCTGACGGTATCCATCTGCATGCTGTGAAGAGGAGGTGATCCACATGCCGAGAGGAGACAGGACTGGACCGATGGGACGGGGTCCCATGACGGGACGCGCTGCTGGCTACTGCGCCGGGTACGGCGTACCGGGGTACATGAACCCTGGCTTCGGCCCCTGGTGCGGGGGTGGCTGGGGCCGGGGCTGGCGGCACTGGTACTACGCCACCGGCCTGCCGGGCTGGGCCCGCTTCGGCTGGGCCCCGGCCTGGGGGACCGTGCCGCCGGCCTGGCAGCCAGACCGGGAGCAGGAGGCCCAGTGGCTGCGCCAGCAGGCGGAGTGGCTCAAGCAGCAACTGGAGGCCATCCAGCGGCGCCTGGACGACCTGGAGAAAGAGGACTGACACCCCCTGCTGCCGTGGAGGGCCGGGCTTCGGTCGCTCGGCCCTCCACGCGCCGGGTCCAGTCCAACCTCTGAGAGGGAGGGTACACCATGCGAGTCGCAGTCAGCGCCAGCGGTGAGGGGCTGGATGCCCCGGCGAGCCCGGTCTTCGGGCGCTGCCCCTACTACGTCCTCGTGGATACGGAGACATGGGCTGCCCGGACTGTGCCCAACCCGGCCGTGGCCGCTGGGGGAGGGGCGGGCATCCAGGCCGCCCAGTTCGTGGTCCAGGAGGGGGCCCAGGCGGTGATCACCGGCAACGTCGGCCCCAACGCCTTCCAGGTCTTCCAGGCGGCCGGGGTGCCAGTGTACCTCTCGCCTGGCGGGACGGTGCGCCAGGCCGTGGAAGCCCTCAAGAGGGGGGCCCTTCCGCTCCTGGGCCAGGCCACGGCACCCGCCCACGCAGGGATGGGCCGCGGCATGGGGCGTGGTATGGGCATGGGGCGTGGCATGGCACCGGGCCCTGCGCCGGCCTCGCCCCCGGCGCCCGCACCGGGGGCGTCCCGGTGCCCTTCGGCTTCGCCCCGGGAGCAGGAACTGGCAGAACTCAGGGACATCGCGGCCCAGTTGCGCCGGCAGTTGGCCGAGGTGATGGAGCGGATTGAGAAACTGGAAAAGGGAGGCCAGTAACCATGCGGATCGCCGTTTCCACCGATGACTGCAACGGGTTGGAGAGCATCGTCAGTCCCCACTTCGGGCGTTGTCCCTTCTTCGCCATCGTGGAGGTGGAAGGGAACCAGGTGAGGGGAGTCCAGACGGTAGAGAACCCCTTCTACGCCCAGCACCAGCCTGGGCAGGTGCCAGCCTTCATCCACAGCCTGGGCGTGGAGGTGATGCTCACGGGAGGCATGGGCGGCCGCGCCGTCCAGTTCTTCCAGCAGGTCGGCATTGAGCCGGTCACGGGGGCCATGGGGACCGTCCGCCAGGCCCTGGAGCAGTACCTGGGTGGGCGGCTACAGGGCGCCCAGCCCTGCCGGGAGAGCGTAGAGCACGGCCACGGCGATGTGCCCCCTGCAGGGGCGTACGAGAAGGACGAAGTGGGCCGCCTCCGGGAGGAGGCGGAGATGCTCCGGCGGCAACTGCGGGAAGTGGAAGAGCGCCTGCGTCGCCTGGGGTAGGGCCATCCTCTGGGCTGCCTCCCCGGAGGGAACCTGAGGTGCCGGGAGGTGCGCGGTGAAAGAAATGACCGTCCAGAAGGACGCCTGCACGGGATGTGGGGCTTGCGTGAGTGCCTGCCCGGTGGGAGCCATCGCCCTGGTGGGCTCCGTGGCTTCCATAGACCCGGACCGGTGCACCGGCTGTGAGGCGTGCGTGAAAGCCTGCCCCAGCGGAGCCATCGTGGTCGTGGAGACCCTGCCCGCAACCACCACACCCCCCGCGGCGAAGATCGTCCAGGCCAAACCGGCCCCTGTCGCCCTTTCCTCCCGCGCTGCAAAGGTCCTCCCAGCCCTGGGAGGCGCTTTGACCCTCATCGGGCAGGAGGTGCTGCCCCGGCTTGCCCCCCGCCTGTGGGACTTCCTGAGGCCGCGAGAAAGACAGCCTGGGGTAACACGCCCGGCAGGGGGAGGCCGGCGGTTCCGCCGCAGGGAGCGCGGCCGGCGGGGCCGGCCATGAATTGCAACCTGTGCTGGCACGCTGGGCTTGTGAGAAAGGAGACCTCTCTCCATCCCCCGTTCCCCCTTCCCCTCTCCGCGCCGGAGAGGGGAAGGGAGCCAGGGGGTTGGAAAGGGAGCATGTGACACATGATCATCGCCGTTGCCAGCGGCAAGGGGGGCACGGGGAAGACGACGGTGGCCGTGGCCTTGGCCCAGGCCCTGGCCGCCGAGGGGTCCCCCGCACCCATCACCTTTCTGGATTGTGACGTGGAGGAACCCAATGCCCACCTCTTCCTCCATCCGTCCATAGAGCGCCGGGAAGAGGTGGGCATCCTCATCCCCGAGGTGGACACGGCGAAGTGCACCCACTGCGGGCGGTGCGCGGAGGTCTGCGTCTACCACGCCATCGCCGTGGTGGGGCAGAAGGTGCTGGTCTTCCCCGAGTTGTGCCACGGTTGCGGGAGTTGCACGTGGAACTGCCCCGAGGGGGCCATCCACGAGGTGCTGAACCCCACAGGCATCATAGAAGAGGGGAAGGCCGGGGACATCCGCTTCGCCCACGGGGTGCTGAACGTGGGGGAGGCCATGGCCACCCCGGTCATCCGGCAACTCAAGCGGCGCTTCCTCCCCTCCCAAGGCGTGGCCATCCTGGACGCACCCCCGGGCACTGCCTGTCCGGTGGTGGAGACAATGCGGGGCGCAGACTTCGCCCTGATGGTCACCGAACCGACGCCCTTCGGCCTGCACGACCTGCGGCTGGCCGTGCAGGTGGCCCGGGACGAACTGGGCATTCTCGTGGGCGTGGTCGTCAACCGGGACGGCGTGGGAGACGACCGGGTGGACGCGTACTGCCGGGAGGAGGGCATCCCCATCCTGCTGCGCATCCCCCTGGACCGCCGCGTGGCCGAGGCGTACTCACGGGGGGAGTCCATCCTGGAGGCGGTGCCGGAGTACCAGCCTCAGTTCGTGGCCCTGGTCCGCCGCATCCAGCGCATGGTGGAAGGGAGAGCCCCGTGAAACAACTGGTCATCCTCAGCGGCAAGGGTGGCACCGGCAAGACCACTGTGGCCGCGGCCCTGGGCCACCTGGCCTCGCGGGAACTGTCCCTTGTGCTGGCCGATGCCGATGTGGACGCGGCCAACCTGGAACTGGTCCTCGCCCCGCAGGTGCAGGAGGAGCACCCCTTCATGGGCGGCCAGCGGGCCATCATTGACCCCCAGGCGTGCACCGCCTGCGGCCTCTGCGCCGAGGTCTGCCGCTTTGACGCGGTGCTCCCCGGCGAGGAGGCGTACCGGGTTGACCCGCAGGCCTGCGAGGGGTGCGCTGCCTGTTTCTACCGATGCCCTGTCGGAGCCATCCGCATGGAGGAGCAGCAGGCCGGGCTCTGGTTCCGCTCGGAGACGCGGTTCGGCCCCCTCTTCCACGCCCACCTCTTCGCCGGCCAGGAGAACTCCGGCAAGTTGGTGACCCTGGTCAAGCAGCAGGCCCGGCTCCTGGCCCTGGACGAGGGTCGGGACCTCCTCCTCGTGGACGGTCCCCCGGGCATCGGGTGTCCGGTCATCGCCTCCCTGGCCGGGGCCGACCTGGCCCTCTTGGTGGTGGAGCCGACGGTCGCCGGTGTGCACGACCTCTGGCGCGTCCTGGGCACGGCGCGGCATTTCGGCGTCCCGGCCCTGGTCTGCCTCAACAAGGCCGACCTGAACCCGGCCCGTGCCCAGGAGGTGGAGGCCTTCTGCCTGGCCGAGGGCCTCCCTTTGGTGGGGGAAATCCCTTTTGATATAATGGTCACGGAGGCGATGGTCCAGGGGCAGCCCGTCACGGCCTACGGCGACGGCCCGGTGACGCAGGAACTGAAGCGGGTCTGGGAAAGGGTCAAGGAGCATCTGGATTGAGGGGTCACAGGACCGGCGCTCCACCCTGCGCGAGGGCCCGCGTCCAGGCCCACAGGACGCGCCCGGAGGGGCGAAAGCCGAACCAGGCGTAGAGCCGCCTCGCCCGGCGGTTCGTGCGCTGGGTGTTCAGCAGGATGGGCAGGGTCGCCCGGGCCTTGGCCAGGGCGATGGTCTCCGCAAGGAGGCGTGTGCCAACCCCCTGTCCCTGCCAGGCCGGGTCCACCGCCAGCCGGATGATGTAGAAGCCGGCCGGATGGTCTTCGGCCACGAGGTAGCCCACCACCTGGCCTGCCAACTCTGCCGCCAAGAAGGTGTAACCTCCCCGCAGGTACTCCTGGAACGCCCCCAGGTCGTTGCGCCAGAAGGGGGTGAAGGCCGCTGCGTCCAGGGCGAGCAGGGCGGGGAAATCCACCTCCCGCGCCGGGCGGAGGCGGAGGGCCCTGTTCCCCCGGGAGGGGATGTCGTAATCCTCCTTCTCCAGTTCCACGACCTCCTCAACCAGGCGGAAGCCCTGGTGCCTGAGGGCCTCGCCCACGGGGCCCGGCGGAGCAAGGTAGCGCCAGGCCTCGGCCCCGGCGTCCAGGGCCGCCTGGCAGGCGGCGGCCAGGAGCGCAGCCACGACGGGCTCTGACTGGGCGGTGTGGCGCACGGCCAGCAGGCGGAGGTGGGCGAAGGGCTTCCGGCGTATCTGGAACTGGATTGCGCCGACGACCTCGTCCCCCGCAAAGGCCAGGAAGGTCCGATCCTCCCGCAGGCCGGCGTAGACCACTTCCCGGGGGTCCAGGCAGTCTTGGAGTTCCGCCCGGTGCAGGAGCGTGCTGAGGGCTGGCCAGTCCTCCGGCGTGGCCTGGCGCGCCTGGATGGATGTCCTCCCCTTGTCAGGAGGGGCAGCGCCTGCACCGCCCTTGCCGTACTCGCGTTCCATGAGGTTCCCCATCGCCTGCTGCTCGTGCTGGACCAAAGAGAACTCTGACAACCGGTGTGGTGCAGTGCTAACCCAGGCGGGCCAGGAGGGCCCGCGCCCGCGCGGCAGCCTGGTCCGGGGTGAAGCCGTACTGCTCGGCCAGGACGCGCCAGGGGGCCGAGGCCCCGAAGCGCCCCTCCACCGCCAGGACATCCCCGTGGTCCCCCACGTAGCGGTCCCAGCCCTGGCGCACGCCGGCCTCTATGGCCAGGCGGGCCGGGAGGGCAGGCGGCAGGACCTCCCGGCGGTATGCCTCCGGCTGGCGCTCAAAGAGTTCCCAACTGGGGAAGGAGATCACCCGCGCCCGGATGCCCTCCTGGGCGAGGATCTCAGCCGCGCCCAGGGCCACGCTCACCTCCGAGCCCGAGGCCATGAGGAGGAGGTGCGGGTCGCGGGCGTCCTGGAGGACGTAGGCCCCTTGCCGCAACCCGGAGGCCGGGGCGAGGACGGTGCGGTCCAGAGTCGGCACGGGCTGCCGCGAGAGGATGAGGGCCACAGGCCCCTCCTCCCACTCCAGGGCGAGCCTCCAGGCCTCGGCCACCTCGTTGGCATCGGCCGGGCGGACCACCGTCAGGTGGGGGATGGCGCGCAGCGCGGCCAGGTGCTCCACTGGCTGGTGCGTCGGGCCATCCTCGCCGACGAAGATGCTGTCGTGGGTGAAGACGTAGATCACCGGGAGGCGCATCATGGCCGCCATGCGGATGGAGGGGCGCATGTAGTCGGAGAAGACGAGGAAGGTGCCCCCGTAGGGACGCAGGCCCCCGTGCACTGCGAGGCCGTTCAGGATGGTCCCCATGGCGTGTTCCCGCACCCCGAAGTGGAAGTTCCGCCCGCCGAAGTCCCCCCGGCGGATATCCCCGTACCCTTTCAGGTAGGTCATGTTGGAGGGGGCGAGGTCGGCCGATCCCCCCACCAGTTCCGGCACCCGGGCGGCGAGGGCGTTGAGGACGGTGCCGCTGGCGTTGCGGGTGGCCACCCCCCTGGGGTCAGGGGCGTAGGAGGG
>JBMFPD010000165.1:0-7424 GCA_049969295.1 Anaerolineae bacterium
GGTGGACCGACGCTTTCGCGGCCGGGGTGGTGGTGGGCGTGGCGGCGCTGGCCGGCCACCTGCAGATGACCGTCTTCACCGGCCTCGCGCTGGCCTTCCTCGCCCTCTGGGAGTTCGGCGTGGGGTGGAGGGATAGGGGCATCGGGGACCTGGGGACGTGGAGGCCCCTGGGCCGCCTGGTCCTCTGTGGAGGGGTGGCGGTGGGCCTTTCCGCCCTGGTCCTCCTGCCGGCCGTGGAGTTCGCCCAGCACAGCGTGCGCGCTGCCTGGGGCTACAGCCGGACGGTAGAGTACTCCCTCTCCCCACCGCAACTCATCGGCCTTCTCATCCCCCAGTTCTTCGGGCGGGGGCCGGCCCTGCACTGGGGCGTCTGGCCCCGGGTGGAGGCGGGGTACCTGGGCCTCCTCCCCCTGGTGCTGGTGGCCGCGGCGTGGCTCTTCCGCCGGGATCGCCTGACGGGGATGTTCACGGTCCTCGGCCTCCTCGCGCTTCTCCTGGCCCTGGGCATCTACGCCATCCTGCACGGCTGGCTCACGGCTCTGGTGCCGGGCCTGGGGCAGTTGCGGGCTTCGGCCCGCTTCGTGGGGCTGATGGACTTCGCCCTGGCAGCGCTGGCCGCGCTGGGGCTGGACGCGATCCTGGCTGTCCCCCCGTGGGAGCAGCCTGTGCCCTTGGCGCGGCTGCAGGAGGGGCTGCGCAAGACCGTCCTGGGGACGTGGCTTGTGCCGGTGCCGCTTGCGTACCTGGCGCTCCTTCTGAGCCAGGACCGGGACCCCCAGATCGTGGTGCGCCTCTCGGTGACACTGATCGGCGTGACCCTCTTCGCCCTCTGGCTCACCGCCTCGTGGGCCTGGCTTTCGGCCCTGCGGGCGCGGTGGGTGAGCGCGGCCGGGGCAGGGGTGTTGGCGGTCGCCCTCATCTTCCTGGACCTGGCCAGCAACGGGGCCTACATGGACTTGGGCACAGAGGACCCTTCGGCCCGGTTCCATGCCCACCCGGCGTTGGTGGCCTTTCTACGGGAAGACAGGGACCTCTTCCGCATAGACACCCGCACCGACATAGAGCGCTGGTGGCAGCCCGACACCGCGCTCCTCTACCGGCTGCAGGACGTGGGCGGGGTGGCCAACCCCCTGACGCTGGCGGCCTTCCAGCGGTACTGGGAGGGGCTGGGCGGGCGGTCCTCCCGCCTCTACGACCTCCTCAACGTCAAGTACGTCCTCGTCCCCCGGGGCGCGCCCATGGATGCGGAGAAGTTCCAGGTCGCCTTTGACAGCGACCCGGATCTGGTGGTCTACCGCAACACACGGTTCCTGCCGCGGGCCTTCCTCGTGAACCGGGCTCTCTCTGCCGAAGGGGAGGCGGCCTGGAGCCTCATCCGCGAGCCCGGCTTTGAGCCCACGCGCCAGATTGTGGTGGAAGGCGGACCGGCCCTGGAGAGGACCGCGGCCGAAGCGGGCCGGGTGCAGGTGGCCGTCTATCTGCCGGACCGCATGGAGGTGCAGGTGGAGGCGGCGGAGCCGGCCTACCTCTTCCTCTCGGAGGTCTTCTACCCCGGTTGGCAGGCGACAGTGGATGGAGAGCCTGCGCCGGTCTACCGGGCCAACGGCCTCTTCCGCGCCGTCCTCGTGCCAGCGGGGCCGCACCGCGTGGTGCTGACTTTCTCGCCCCGGCCGTGGCGGGTGGGGCTCGGGGTGAGCCTCGTGGCCTCCCTGGGGGCGGCCGGGGTGGGACTGCTCGCCCTTGTGCGGAAGGCGCGCCGGAGGGAGTGATGGGCAGCCAGCGCAGGCCCTTCCCAACGGAAGCGCTCCTGGCGTGGCACCAGGTCCACGGGCGCACCCCGCCCTGGGACCGACCCACGCCGTATCAGGTCTGGGTGGCCGTGGTGATGTTCCACCAGACCCGGTTTGAAGTGGTGGGGCCGTACTTCCGCCGCTTCGTCGCCCGCTTTCCGGACCCGGGGGCCCTGGCCGCGGCCGACTTGCAGGAGGTGCTGCGGGTCTGGGAGGGGCTGGGGTACTACCGCCGGGCCCAGCACCTGCACCAGGCAGCCCGGCGCATCGTGGAGGAGTTCGGCGGGGAGGTCCCTGGGGAGTGGGAGGCGCTGCGTTCCCTGCCAGGCGTCGGCGAGTACACGGCTGGGGCCGTCCTCAGCATCGCCTTCGGGAAGGACGTTCCCGCGGTGGATGGCAACGTGGCGCGGGTGTTCGCCCGGTGGTACGGGCTGGATGTGCCGGTGCACACAGGCCGCGGCCGGGAGGCGGTGGTCCGCCTGGTGCGGGAGGCCCTGCCGCCAGGGCGCGCCGGCACCTTCAACCAGGCTCTGATGGACCTGGGGGCCCTGGTGTGCCTGCCGCGTGGCCCTCGCTGCAGGGAGTGCCCTGTGGGGGAGGGGTGTGTGGCCCGCGACACGGGCCGCCAGGAGTCGCTCCCCGTGCCGGCTCCGCGCCGCTCTGTGCCCCACTACGAGGTGGCCGCCGCGGTCCTGGTGCAGGATGGGCGGGTGCTGCTCGCCCAGCGCTGCCCGGATGACATGCTGGGAGGGCTCTGGGAGTTCCCGGGCGGCAAGCGGGAGGCCGGGGAGAGCCTCCAGGAGTGCCTGCACCGCGAACTCCTGGAGGAACTGGGCCTGCACGTGCGTGTGGGCGAAGAACTGGTCGCCTTCCCCCACGCCTACACCCATTTCCAGATCACGCTGCACGCCTTCTGGTGCACCCTGGAGGACCCGGAGGATGAGCCCCGGTGCCTGGGCTGCGCGGCCTGGGCATGGGTCCAGCCGGAGGCGCTGGAGGCCTATCCCCTCTCAGCGGCGGACCGCCGGGTCGCTGCGGCGCTGAAGGCCGCCTGGCCTGAGAAGCCCTGGGAGACCTAAGGGGCGCACGGCTGTGCACCCCTACCTCTCCGTCGCCTTGGCCAGAATGACGCATCGTCAACAACCCATGTGGTGCAGTACTAGACATAACTAAAGAGGACGGCGCATGAAGCGGACTCTGGCTTCCCTCATCAACCGCATCCGGCAGAACCACGCTCTGGAACACGCCACCATGCACCTCCTGCCCCGGTACCGGCCAGGGGTGCAGCTGGTGGCGCGGAGCGGGCCGAGCGGCTTCTACGTCTACGGCGACGTGGACACACCCACCCTGGCCCAGGCCGCGTCGGAGGCCCTGGCCAGGCTCCAGGCGGGGGAGGCGGACCTGGCCGTCCACCCCCGGTGCGGCACCAACCTGGCCACGGCGGGCCTCCTCGGCGGGCTGGCCAGTTTCCTGGTCATGTGGAAGCGGGACCGCAACCCCTGGGACAAACTGCCACAGGTCCTCCTGGTCTCCGTGGCAGCAGTGGTGGTGGCCCAGCCCCTGGGCCTTGCCCTCCAGCGGCGGGTGACGACCTCTGCCTTCCTTCAGGGGGCCCGGATCAAGGGGATCGTGAGCCGGCGGCTGCACGGCATCGCGGTCCACCACGTGCAGGTGGAGCACCTCTGATGCTGTACCTCCTCCACGGGGATGATGACCTGGGGGCCGAGGAACTGCTGGCCTCGCTGCGGGAGAAACTGGGCCCGCGCGAGATGGTGGACTTGAACACCACGCGCCTGGACGGCAGCCAGGTCTCCCTGGACGATCTTCGGCGGGTCTGCAACACCTATCCTTTCCTGGCTCCTCGGCGCCTGGTGGTTGTGGAGGGGCTCCTCACAGCCCTGGCCCCCCGGCGGCGCGGCAGCCGCAAGCCCGAGGGGGCCGCCGCCGAGGAGAGCCCTGAGGAGGCCCCAGAGCGGGAAAGGCAGGGGGTACCTTCCTCCCTTAAGGACCTGGAGGCCTACCTGCGGGCCTTGCCGGAGACCACGGTGCTCGTCCTCCTGGAGCGCGAGCCTCTTCTGCCGGAGCACCCCATCCTGGCCCTGGCGCGGGAACTGGCGCAGGAGGACCCTCCCCGGGCGGTGGTGCGGGAGTTCCGCACCCCGCGGGAGGACCAACTGGGGGGGTGGGTCGCGCAACGGGTGGGCAGGAGGGGAGGGCGCATCGCGCCGGAGGCGGCAGAGGCGCTGGCCGCGTTCGTGGGGCGAGACTTGCGGCGGCTGGACCAGGAGATCGGCAAACTGGTCACTTACGTGGGGTCGGAGCGGCCCATCACCCTGGAGGATGTGGAGGCCCTGGTGCCGGACACCCGGGAGAGGAGCCTCTTTGAGTTCACCGAAGCGGTGGCCCGCCGGGATGCCCGCCGGGGCATGTCCATCCTCCGGCGGCTTCTGAATGAAGGGTACCCCCCTCTCGTGCTCCTGACGATGGTGGCGCGCCAGGTGCGCATCCTCTTGCAGGTCAAAGAGGCGCAGGAGCTGGGATATCCTGCGCCGCGGATGGCGCGGGAGTTAGGGCTTCACCCCTATGTGGTGGAAAAGGCTCTCCGCCAGGCCATGAACTTCTCCTTCCCGGCGCTGGAGCAGATGTACCGGCTCCTCCTGGAGGCCGATCTGGCTATCAAGACCGGCGCGCAGGATCCCGAGACCGCACTGGACCTCCTGGTGGTGGAGATCTGCCGCCTTTGAGCCTTCCGCGGTTGCAGCCGTCCCTGAAGGGCCTCTGCTGGCCCGCCAGGGCTGTCTCGTTTTGACGAAAGGGGAGGCTATAACCGCTCTTCCCGGCGCAGAGGGCACGCCAGGAAGCGTGCCCTACGGTCTTTGTGGTCCTATGCCGCGAGGTGAACCTCGCTCTACCCCCGCTGCCTTCGGCGGCACCCCCTTCCCTCCCCGATGCGGGAAGGGAAGGGGGTGGGGGGATGGGAGAGGTCGGTCTTCCCGCGTCCCCGACTCACCAACACAAGATGCAACCGCAACGGTCTGCCGCGCCAGAAGGCCGTCAGAGTTCTGTAAGAATGGGTCAGCCCTGGGCCCGCCACGGCCAGACCTTGACTTCTCTTGCCCCGGTGGTACAATCCAGGCGGAACCGTGGACCATTTCTTGCTCGTGGGCAGGGCTTTGCGTCGCTATGGGGACCAGCCTTCCGCCTTTGGGGCTTGCACTGGAGGCGCTCCTGTGGGTGCAGGGCTTCCGGGCCGTGGCCGGCCTGGATGAGGCCGGCCGCGGCGCCTGGGCTGGACCGGTGGTGGCCGCCGCGGTCGTCCTGCCTCCCTGCCAGGAAGACCTGGCCTGCGTGCTTCGGGGAGTGCAGGATTCCAAACTCCTCACCCCTGCCCAGCGGGAGTCCCTCCTGCCCCGCATCCTCTCCGTCGCCTCGGCGGTGGGGATCGGCGAAGCCTCGCCGGAGGAGGTGGACCGCCTCAATGTCCTGGGGGCCACGCGCCTCGCTATGCAGCGGGCCCTGGCCGCCCTGAAGGTCCAGCCGGACTACCTCCTCCTGGACCACGTTCGGCTCCCCGGCTGGGAAGGCAGGCAGCAGAGCATCCCCCACGGCGATGGACGGGTGCTTTCCATCGCTGCCGCGTCCATCGTGGCCAAGGTCCACCGGGACCGGCTCATGGCGCGCCTTGCCGAGGAGCACCCGGGGTACGGTTGGGAGTGCAACAAGGGATACGGGACTCCCTACCACCGCCAGGCCCTGGCGCGCCTCGGCCCGTCTCCCCTGCACCGGCGCACCTACCGCCCGGTGGCCTGTCTTCTGGAGGGGAGGTGAAGTGTCGTCCCACGGCTTGGGGGCGTGGGGGGAGGACTTCGCGGCCCAGGAACTTGGGCGGCGGGGCCTCCAGATCGTGGACCGCAACGTCCGCACCCGGGAAGGGGAGATTGACCTGGTGGCCTGCGAGGGACCGGTCCTGGTCCTCGTGGAAGTGAAGACACGGCGCGGGGTCCAGTTCGGGACGCCCGAGGAAGCCCTCACCGCGGACAAAAGGAGGCGGCTCATCGCCCTGGGGGAGGCCTACGTGGCCCAGGTGGGATGGGAGGGCCCCTGGCGCATAGACGTGGTGGGCATCCAGTTGGATGCGCAGGGGCGTCTGACGTCCTTCAACTGGCTGCAGAGCGCGGTGGAGGGACCGTAGCGTGACCCTGGTCCGTCTGGAAGAAGTCACCAAGACCTTCCCCCTGCCCGCGCTGCCCACCCTGGATCCCCGGCGGCTGCGGCGGGTCTGGCGGCGTGGGCCGGAGGGGGAGGGCGCGGCCCAGGAACAGCCCGGCCAGGTGGTGGCCCTGGACCGTGTGAACCTCCTCGTCCGCAGCGGCGAGACCCTCTGCGTCATCGGGCCTTCCGGCTGCGGGAAGAGCACCCTCCTGCGGGTGATCGCGGGGCTCCTGCGGCCCGACAGCGGCCGGGTCTACTACGACGGGGAGGACGTGACGAACCTGCCGCCTTACGAACGGGGGATCGGCATGGTCTTCCAGTCCTATGCCCTGTACCCCCACATGACGGCGCGGGACAACGTGGTCTTCTACCTTCTGGTCCGCAGGCGGGAGGAGGAAATCCCCGAGCGGGTCCGCTTCGTGAGCCAGGTGATGGGCATCGGGTTTGAGGCGCTCCTGGGGCGCATGCCGAGGGGCCTCTCGGAGGGGCAGCGGCAGCGGGTGGCCATCGGCCGGTGCATCGCCCGGGAGCCGCGCCTCTTCCTCTTTGACGAGCCCCTTTCCAACCTGGACGCCGAACTGCGCGTCCGCACCCGGACGGAGATCAAGCGCCTCCTCCGGCGCTTCCGGGCCACAGCCGTCTACGTCACCCACGACCAGGTGGAGGCGCAGGCCCTGGGGGACCGCATCGCCGTCATGCGGGACGGGCGGATTGAGCAGGTGGGCACGTACCAGGAAGTGTACCGCTGGCCGGTCAACCGCTTCGTGGCGGGCTTCGTTGGCACGCCTCCCATGAACTTCGCCGAAGGGCGTGTGGCGGAGGGTGGTACTTTGGACCTGGGGTTCTGGACCCTGCCTCTGGAGCGTTTCGTGCGTCTGAGGACGCGCCGACTGGACGCGGGGCGGGGGATCGTCCTCGGCGTGCGGCCGGAGCACCTCACCCTCGGCGAGGGAGGGGTAGGTCCCTGCACGGTGGAGATGGTCCAGCCCCTCCTCGCGGAGCGGGAGCAGATCGTCCACCTGCGGGACCCCAGGGGTGGGGAGTGGGTGGCGCGCGTCCCTGCAGCGCAGGCGGTGCGGGTGGGGCAGGTGTGGAGGCTTTCCTTCGACCCCGCGGAGGCCCACCTTTTTGACGCGGCCACCGGGAGGCGCCTCCCATGAGAGAGGAAACCCGCACCCCAAAGCGCGGGCCGCTCGT
This sequence comes from Anaerolineae bacterium, assembly GCA_049969295.1. GTDB lineage: Bacteria > Chloroflexota > Anaerolineae > DTPP01 > DTPP01 > DAOTYM01. Next base: position 7,200 of record JBMFPD010000165.1, read on the forward strand.
CGCCATCGTGGGGCCCACGGGGGTGGGCAAGACGGCCCTCTCCCTGGACCTGGCGCGGCGGTTGCCGGTCCCCTGTGAGATCGTCTCCGCCGACTCCCGCCAGATCTACCGCGGCATGGACATCGGGACGGCCAAGCCCACCCCGGAGGAGCGCCGGGAGATTCCCCACCACCTGGTGGACATTTTGGACCCCGACCAGCGTTGGAGCGTGGCCGACTTCCGCCA
>JBMFPD010000166.1:0-7394 GCA_049969295.1 Anaerolineae bacterium
GCCAGCATCAGTTCCAGGTCCAGGGTATCCAGGTCCAGCAGGGGGTTGATCTCCGGGAAGACATGGGCCACGTCGGGGCTGCGGAAGGCCCGCAGGACGATGGCGATGGCGTCGGTGTTGCGGATGTGGCCGAGGAACTGGTTGCCGAGCCCCTCGCCTTTGTGTGCGCCTTTGACCAGGCCGGCGATGTCCACAAACTCCACCGTGGCCGGGATGGTCTTCTCCGGCTGGACCAGCGCGGCCACCTGCTCCAGGCGTTTGTCGGGGATGCTGGCCACACCCACGTTGGGGTCAATGGTGGTAAAGGGGTAGGCGGCCGTGGCCGCGTGCCCCTTCGTCAGCGCATTGAAGAGCGTGGATTTGCCGGCATTGGGCAAGCCCACGATGCCGATCTGCAGGCTCATCGGAATGCCAACCTTTCACCGCGCCTCTAGCGCCGGGCCCGGGTCAGGCGTTCCTCTTCCGGCTCGCCGGGGCCGACCCGCCTGCCAGCCCTGGGCAGGGCGAGGTAGAAGGTGCTCCCCTCCCCGGGCACGCTTTCCACCCAGGCGCGGCCCCCGTGGGCCTCGGCCACAGCCCTCACCACCGCCAGGCCCAGCCCATTGCCGGGGATGCCCGCGGCGACGGCTTCACGGCCGCGGTAGAAGCGTTCAAACACGCGCGGCTGTTCGTCCAGCGGGATCCCTATCCCTGTATCCCGCACGTAGAGGACGACGCGCTCGTCCTCGGCCACAAGCCCCAGCACCACCTGACCGCCCGAAGGGGTGAAACGGATGGCGTTGTCCAGGAGGTGCCGGAGGGCCAACCGCACCAGGTCCTCATCGGCCAGGAGGACGGGGGGTTGGGCCCCGAGTTCCAGGTGGATGCGGATGTGCTTCCCCTTGGCCGCGGCGCGGTGCTCCTCGGCTGCCTGGGAGAGGAGCATGGCCAACGGACAGGGGGCCAGGTGCAGTTCCCGCGCCCCTTCCACCTGGGCCAGTTCCACGATCCCCCCGATCAGGGCCGAGAGGCTGTCCAACTGCTCGGTGCAGGTCTGGAGGAGTTCCTTCTGCTTCGCCGTCAGTTCGGAGAACATGGGGATGACGGTGAGCAGGCTACGCGCCCGCTGCAGAGGGGCCTTGAGGTCGTGGGAGAAGGCAGCGACGAACTCCCGCTTCAGCGCGTCCAGGGCTTTCAGGTCGCTCATGTCCCGCGCCAGCAGGACCCAGCCAGCCGGCCGCCCTCCGTCTGTACCGAAGGGCACGGCGCGGAAGGCGAAGGTCCTCTGCCCTCGCACCGTGGCCTCGGCGGACAGGGGAGCCTGGGCGCTCAGGAGGCGGGCCACGAGCCGGGCCAGGTCCTCGCCGGCCAGGGCGGGGGTCACGGGCCTTCCCCGCCACCGGGCGAGGTCAAAGGCGAAGGCCCGTTCGGCCGCCCTGTTGGCGTGGACCACCTGTCCCTCGGCTGAGAGGACCAGGGCCGGGTCGTAGGAGGCGTCCAGGAGGGCCTGGAGTTCCTCTTCCGCCTGCCCCCACCGTGTCCGCGCCTCGGCATACCCGAGGAGCAGCGCGGCCTGCCGGGCCAGGGCCAGGAGAAGCCCCCGGTCCATCTGGGAAAAGTTCTGGGGGGTGGGGTACTGGACGTACAGCATGCCCAGGTAGGTCCCGTTGAGGGTCAGAGGGAGGGCCGCCACGGCCTGCACCCCCAGCGCGAGGGGTTCGGCGAAGCGGTCCACCAGGGGGGCCTGGAGCAGCCGTTCGTGGAACACCTCGGTGCGCTGGAGGGCCAGGTCCCCGGCCAGTCCTTTGATCCAGGGGTCGCCAGGCACAGGGGCCCCGGCTTCCTGCTCCCGCACGAGGGACGAGGCTTCGGGGTGTCCGCCCCAGATGACCACCGCCGAGGCGTTGGCCTCGCTGCTGCGGAGGAGCCCCCGGAGGATGCGCACCAGATGCGCCTGGACCTGATGGTGCTCCAGGGGGCCTTCAGCCAGGTCCGCCAGGAGGGCGATCTGCTGGCCCCGGGCCTGGAGAGTGCGCCGCATCTCCTCCAGGGCCAGGGCGAGCCTCCCTACCTCGTCCGGGGACGTGACCTGGACCTGGGTGCTCCAATGCCCCCGGGCGATGCGTCCAGCGGCCTGGACCAGCCGTTCCAGGGGCTGCAGCGCCGAGACGGTCAGGCCCGCGCAGGCGGCCGCCGCGGCCACGGCGGAAAGGACGAGCACCGCGAGGGGCGGCCATGAGAAGGGCAGGGCGGAAGCGGCGAAGGCCTGGGCCGGCAGGAGGAGGCCCAACGAGGCTCCGCACCCCTCCACGGGGACAGCGAAGCCGACATACCCTGCCGGGGCGAAGAAGCGGACCATCCGTCCCCCCGTGGGTGCTGTGGCCTCCATTTCCTGCAGCGCGTCGGGGGAAGGGATGGTGCCCCCCTGAGGTCCGAAGAGCCAGGCCTGGGCCAGCGGAGCGCCCTGGGGTTGGAGGAAGTAGAAACCTGCTGGAAAAGCGCTCCCCACGTCTGCCAGGAGGGCTGCGATCCGCTCCCGGGCGGGGATGGCGCCGACGAGGTACCCGCGCGCCTCCCCTTCGGCATCCAGGAGCGGGGCCTGGACCAGCACCTCCCCTGCCGGGGTCCACGCCCAGCCGTTGGGGTCCTGAGCCAGCCGCAGGACCAGCGTCAGGTCCAGGGGGGCTGACGGGTCCGGCTGCGCCGAGATGACCTCGCCGGAGGGGTCCAGGAGCCACAGGGCCGAGAAGAGGCCCCGGGCATCCAGCGTCGTCGCCATGGACAGACGCTCTGGGGAGGCGGAGACCTGGGCGGCCATCTGGCTGAGGGCGCTTTCGGCGGCACGGCGGGTCCATTCCATCTCGTTGCGGAGGGCATGCGCGGCCGAGGGGAGCGCCGTCTCCGCCTGCCGGGCGACCGTCCGCGCTGCCATGAGGTTGGCGGAGAAGGCCCCCCCAAGGGCCACGAGCAGCAGCGCGGGGACGAACCCTGCCATCAGCCGGCCAGCCAGCGAGCGCTGGTGAGGCCCTACCCGCGTGGCCCTCTGGACCGGGTGGCCAGCAGGGTGCAGGAGGGCAAGGGCCTCGCCCACCACCCCCGCTGCCAGGGCCGGCGCAAGGAGGGCCAGGAGGTACCAAGCCCCGGTCCTCACGCCTGCCGATGCCCAGAGCACAGGGGCGGTCAGAGAATGCCAGAAAGGTACCGGCCAGAGGAGGGAGGCAACGAGGGTCGCGACCGCCGGCCGCCTCAGGAGGGCGAAGGTCCGTCCGACCAGGTCCTGGCGCAGGAGGTGGGCCAGGACCATCCCTGCCAGGGCAGCCGCCAGCACAGAGACGAGGCTGTGGTCAGTCTGGCCAGCCGTCGCAGCGCCCACGGCAGCCGCAGCCAGCCCTGCAGGCAGCACACCGCCGAACCAGACGGCCAGGACCATGGGCACGAGGCCCAGGATGGGCACCCGGGGCCCCAGGACCCACTGCAGGGCAGGGGCATGCGGTTCCAGCCAGACGCTCCCGGCCAGGACGCTCCCGCCCGCGGCCGCGGCCAGGCCCACCAGCCACGGCACCAACCCCCGGCGATCCCGCCTCTGCCCGGCGAAGACAGCCAGGGCCAGGAACAGCCCCAGGAGGAGGCTGAGCCCCAGACTGGCCGGATCGCGCGGGACAGCCAGGTACGGGATCGCCCAATCCAGGGAGGACCGGAGTTCCATACATCCCTCTCGCGCAACGCCAAATCGGCTCCCAGAGCCTTAGCAGGACCTCCATCAGTATACCATAAGTTGTCATAAGATGCAACCGCAACTCGCGGCCCTTGCGGTTGCATCTTGTGTTGGTGAGTAAACCGTAGGGCACGCCTCCTGGCATGCCCTCTGCGCCGGGAAGAAGCCGGTGACCGTAGGGCACGCCTCCTGGCGTGCCCTCTGCGCCGGGAAGAAGCGAGGGCTCTCCGGGGCCAGTGGTGCAGAGGGGGCAACGGGCCAAAGCGCTTCAAGCGCGCCGACGCCAGCACGTGTCGGCGATCTGGCAGAAGCGGCAGGGCGAGGCCACCTTGCGGGCCCCGAAGCCTGGCCCGATGCCAATGAGGCCCGAGGCCGACTTCCCTGGCTGGAGGACGCAACTGGGTGAAAGGGCCACGCCGATGGCCTCTAGGTCCAGGAGGGCGCACAGTTCCCTCTGTCCGTGCAGGGGCCACCCCACCAGGGACCCCGGCGCGGTGAAAAGGCTCACACCCCAGCCGCGCCGGGCCGCCTCCTCCTCGGCCATACGGCGGAAGTAGTCCCCAGCGCAGGAGAGGGCCAACACCCCTGCGCAGTCCAGGAAGTACCCTTCCAGGGCGCGGCCCTCCCGGAAGCAGGTCCGCACTTCCTCCTCCAGCCGGGGCCCGATGGTCTCGGCGAAGGCGAGGACCTCGCGGGCCGGCTGGAGGAGGTCGGCCTTCTCCCCGATGTGCAGGGTGTGGCCGCCTTCCAGGGTGAGGACACCCTCCTCCAGCCGCTCCACCGGCACCCAGCGGTAGACGCCGGCCGGCTCCGCCAGTTCCAGGGCGCGGGCGATGGCCCACTCCGCGGCGGCGCGGATGGCCGGCTGGGAGCCCGCATCCCGGCTCACCCGCAGGAGTTCGTCCAAGGAGATCTTGAGGGGTATCCCCCGCACCACGCCAGCGCGCTCCACCGGGGGATCTGCCCAGGCGCGGCCCATGCCTCAGGCTCCGAACTTGTTCAGGCGCAGGGCGTTGGCCATGGCCAGGGGCATTAGGTCCTTGCTGGGGAAGCGGCCCAGCGCGCCCCCGGCGCAGGCCGTCTCGCCGAACTGGCGCACCCCGTCGGCCCGGCAGTGAGGGGACCAGAGGAGGGTGGGCACCGGGTGCCAGGAATGAGACCGCAGCAGGGCAGGCGTGGAGTGGTCGCCAGTCACGATGACCACCTGCGGCCCCAGGGCGAGCATCTCCGGCAGGAGGGCGTCCACCTGCTCAATGACCTGCACCTTGCGGGCGAAGTCGCCATCTTCCCCGGCCGAGTCCGTCTTCTTGACGTGGAAGTAGAAGAAGTCGTAGGCTGCCCAGTGGGCCTTGAGGGTGGCCACCTCGTCTTCCAGCGTCTCGCCCGTGGGGAGGACGTCCATGCCCACCAGGCGGGCCAGGCCACGGTACATGGGGTAGGTGGCGATGGCCGCGGCCCGCAGGCCGTAGACTTCCCCCATCTTGGGGAGGCCAGGGTCCCTGGCGGCCCCCCGCAGGGTGACCATGTTGGCCGGGTGCTCGTCGGCGAGGAGCCGCCGCGCCTCGGCCAGCCACTGGTTGAGGAGGTCGGCCGTGCGCTGAGCCTCGGGGACGAGGGGTTCCACAGGGAGGGGTGTGGCCCCGATCCGCTGGGGGTCGGTCTCGGAAAGTTCCGGCCGCAACCCCTCCCCGCGCAGCACGAGGACAAAGCGGTACTCCTTGACCGGCTCCACGAAGACCTGCACGTCGGGCAGTTGGATCGTCCGGAGTTTGGCCGTCAGGCGGGCGTTCACCTCTGTGGGGATGCGGCCGGCCCGCCGGTCGGTGATGGCGCCGGTCTGGGGGTCCACGGTGCAGAAGTTCCCCCGCAGGGCGATATCGCCGGGCTCCAGGGGGAAGCCGATGCCGCAGGCTTCCAGGACGCCCCGCCCGATGGTGTAACGCAGGGGGTCGTAGCCGAAGAGGGCCAGGTGGCCTGGGCCGCTGCCAGGGGTGATCCCCGGGCCCACAGGCTCGGCCAGCCCGCAGATCCCTTCGGCGGCCAGGCGGTCCAGGTTGGGCGTGCGGGCCGTCTCCAGTTCGGTGAGGCCGCCGGGCTCCAGGGGGAGCCCCCCGAGCCCATCCATCACCAGGAGGAGGATCTTGCCTGGGCTGGCCTGGTGCAGTTCCCGCATGAGGGCGAAGGTTGCATCCGATGTCATCGTCAGCCTCCAGCGCGTCCGTCACCCCGGAAGTGGGTGACGGGTGCAACGTGCTCCGCAGAAAGAGGGGCGAACCCTGCGGCTCGCCCCTCTGCTCGCGACATCCCGCTGGCGGGGACCCTAGCGGATGGCCAGTTCCGTCTTCGGGTCAAAGGCGTGGAAGTTATCCATGTTGACCACGACTTCAATCTCGTCGCCGGGCCGGGCCTTGGTCCGCGGGTCCACGCGGGCGATGAAGACCTTGGGGCCGGTCAGGAGGTAGAGGAAGATCTCGTTCCCCATCAGTTCCGTGACGTCCACCGTGCACTTCATGATGGCCTCGTGGATGCCCGGTGGCACGTAGGGCTTGGCGTGGATGTCCTCCGGCCGGATGCCGAAGATGATCTCCTTGCCCTTCCACGGGAGGAGCGGAGCCTTCTTCTGCTCCGGCACGGCCAGGCGGAAAGATCCGCCGTCAATGATGAGGTTGCCGTCTTCCTCCACCACGGTGGCTGGGAAGAAGTTCATGGACGGGCTGCCGATGAAGCCGGCCACGAAGACGTTGTCCGGCTTCTCGTAGAGGTTCTGGGGCGTGTCCAGTTGCTGGAGGACGCCGTCCTTGAGGACCGCGATGCGGGTGCCCATGGTCATGGCTTCCATCTGGTCGTGGGTCACGTAGATGAAGGTGGTGCCCAGGCGCAGGTGGAGCCGGGCGAGCATGGCGCGGGCCTCCACGCGGAGTTTGGCGTCCAGGTTGGAGAGGGGCTCGTCCATGAGGAAGACGGCCGGGTCCCGCACGATGGCGCGCCCCACGGCCACCCGCTGGCGCTGGCCGCCGGAGAGCTGCTTGGGCTTGCGGTCCAGGAGTTCCAGGATGCCCAGGTCCTTGGCCGCCTGGCGCACGCGGCGGTCAATCTCGTCCTTGGGCACCTTGCGCAGCCGCAGCCCGAAGGCCATGTTGTCGTAGACCGACATGTGGGGGTAGAGGGCGTAGGACTGGAACACCATGGCGATGTCCCGGTCCTTGGGCGGCACGTCGTTCACCAGGCGGTCGCCGATGTAGATGTTCCCCTCAGTGACCTCCTCCAACCCGGCCAGGAGGCGCAGGGAGGTGGTCTTGCCGCAGCCCGAAGGGCCGACGAAGACCAAGAACTCCTTGTCCTCCACGTGGATGTTCAGGTCGTTCACGGCGATGACGTCGCCGAAGCGCTTGGTCACATGCTCGTAGGTGACGCTTGCCATCTCTTCTGAAACGCTCCTCGTACGGGGCTGGTCTGAGGAAGGGGCTCAAGCCCCTCTCGCTGGTCCGGGGGACAGGACTTTTCGGTCGCGGCCACCGCCCACCAGCCCTCCGGCGATGGCCACGGGCACCAGGGCCGAAACCGCTCCCGCCGTCCAGCACAGGTGAACTTCAAGCCATCTCCGGGCAGGTCCACGGCTTCCGGGCCCGTCCGCCGAGGATGCAGTACGCTGCACTTCCACAAGGCCTCGTCCGGGCGGGACGCTCCCTTGGCGCATCAC
>JBMFPD010000167.1:0-7343 GCA_049969295.1 Anaerolineae bacterium
GTTGATGGCCTGGCAGATGGCGCACCGGTTGCAGGGCCGCGCCGCCAGGTCCTCCTCCAGGCAGTTGACGGCCTTGGCCAGGAGGCGGGCTGTGGTCGTCTTGCCCGTCCCGCGGGGCCCGGCGAAGAGGTAGGCGTGCACGATCCGCCCGTCCCGCAGGGCGTTGCGCAGGGTCCGGGTCACATGCTCCTGCCCGATGACTTCCTCAAAGGTCTGAGGGCGGTACTTGCGGTAGAGAGCCAGGCCGGCCATTCGCTCCCCTTGAGGTCACAACCTTACCCTCCCTGGCGGGGAAGGAGGGATCGCCAGCACGCCAGTGCCGCTGGCAAGGGCGCCCCATGCGTCGCCCTGCGCTTGCGCTCCGTGGGCCACTCCGAACCATCGCCTTGCGCTGGGAAGGTTGCTGTCAGTGGGCCAGCACTCCCTCCCAGCCCAAGTCTAACACCGAACGGCGATTTTGGCAAGGATTGGAGGGATGCCCCGGCCTCACCGAGCCCGCAGGGGCGCACGGGGGAGTTCCAGGAGGCCTGGCGAGGCCCGCGCCTGAGAGAGGACGGCCGCAAGGTCGTCGCCCTTGCGGACGAAACAGGCGGGGATGCCGCTCGCTTCCAGTTCTGCAAAGGCTGCCCGGGGCGAGGGCGCTTTGGCAAAGGTCTCCGCATCCAGGAAGACGGCGAAGGTCCGCACTCCCCGCCGCCGCAGGTGCCGCAGGGAGGCCACCCAATCTGTGGAAGGGTCGGCGGTGATGGCGGTGATGGCCACGCCCCGTCCCAGGGCCATCCCCTCCGCCCCCAGGACCTGGGCCAGGGGGACCGCGCCCCCGGCGGTGATGACGGCCAGCGTCTCCAGGATCTTGTTCAACTGCCGGTCGCCCCGGTCGGCCTGGACCACCTCCCGGGTCTGGGCGTAGGCCACGAGCCCCACAGCACGGCCCTGGTGCAGGTAGTAACGCGCCAGCGTGGCCGCGATGGTGACCGCGTACTCCTCCGTCGCTGGGGGCAGTTCCAGTCCGCCCCGCCGCTGCCAGAGGAGGGCTGGCCCGGTCCGCTCGGCGAAGAAGGCTTCCGTCCACGGGGCGCTGAAGTGGGCGTCCCGGTCCATGTCCAGGAAGAGCCAGATGTCCGCCGTGGGGTCCAGTTCAAATTCCTTGACGATGAGGCGGCCGGTCCGCGCCGTGGAGGGCCAGTGGATGCGGTTGAAACTGTCGCCGGGGACGTAGTCCCGCACGCCCGCCACGTTGGGCGTCACGTGGTGGGTCCGCCGGCGGGTGGCATCGCCCCCGGGATATTCCCCCACCAGCGGGGGGAAGTACGGGAGGTCCACCGTGGCGGGGTAGACCACCGCGTAGCGCACCCCTGGGACCCTGCGCTGCACGCGGAAGAGGCCGAAGGGGTCGCCGCTGCGCAAGGTCAGGGGGCCCAGGCGGAAGCGCCCACGCCGCTGGCACCAGGTGCGCACGAGCCACTCCCGTCGCCGCCCCGGGCCCAGGGCGGTGACCACCTGGCTGGCCATGTGGCCGGGCAGGGTGGACTCGTCCCGCACCTCCACCCACAGTTTCGTGAAAGGGCCCCGGTTGCGGATGGAGAGGCGCTCCTCCAGGATCTTGCCCACCTGGGAGCGAGGGGAGGCCAGGTCCCGCCGCACCTCCAGACCCAGCACGTTGTACCAGGCCCAGAAGGCCGAGAGGAGCACGAGGCCCGTGAGGAGGTACGCCAGGTGGTAGAAGACCGGCCGGCCGCTCTGCACCGCGGCGAGCCACGCCAGGAACGTCAGTCCGAGGAGCGCCAGGCCCCGCCTCACGAAGAGCCTCCCCCGGCCGAAGCCTCCGAGCGCCTCTGCCGGCGGCCATCCCGCCCCAGGAGGTAGTCCAGCACGATGGTGGCAGCCTTGGGCAGGTTCAGCCGCAGGCCGGAGAGGGGCAGTTCCAGTTCCCGCTTCTCGCACACGGTGGAGTGGTTCGCCCCGTCCACCTGGGGCTTCAGGGCCGCGAGGAGCCGGGCACGCCGCCCTTCGTCGGGGATGGTCAGGATGTCGTCAATCTGCTGGAGCAGGCGCACGGCGCGGCGGATGCGCCGCTCCGTGGCCTCAGCCACCTCCGCGTCCAGAAGGCCGTAGCGAGCCTTCAGGCGGTTGAGGCGCAAGCCGGCCTCGTAGGTGGCGGCCACGATCTCATCGCGGGTCATCCACTCCGTCTCGTAGTTCAGGACGTACTTCCAACTGGGCTGCACGAGGGCGCGGCGGTGCTCCTCCGCTGTCCGCCAGAAGAGGCGGTTGCCGTACCGCTCCGGCGCCTCCCACACCTCGCTGCCGGGGTCCAGGAAGGGGGCCAGAGGCGAAATGAAGGGGTAGAGCCGTCGGTCCCCCGGCCGGGTGAACCGCTGCAGGAGGTACTCGCAGTAGTCTATCGTCCCCATGACCGAGTCGTAGGTCTGGTAGGGGAGGCCGATCATGAAGTAGACGTCCACACGGCGGGCCCCCACCTCCAGAGCATGGGCCAGAGTCTCCTCCAGGGCGGCGTTGGTGTAGGGCCGGCCGAAGGCATGCCGCACCCGTTCGTCGTGGGATTCCGGCGAGATCTCCAGGGTGAAGTTCGGGAAAGCCCGGGCCAGCCGCTCCAGGAACTCCCGGTCCGCCCCGTCAAAGAGTTCCACGATGACCGGGCCCCCGTACCTCCCGATGGCCTGGAAGACCTGCTGGGCGTACTCCTCTCCCGGCTGGCGCAGGTCCCCCAGGATGAAGATGGGGCCGTTGGAGAAGCGGCCGATGTTGCGGATGTCCCGCGCCAGGTCCTCCGGGCTGCGGACAGCCAGTTGCTCCCGGTTGTGGATGCGCCGGAACGCCTGGTGGGAGCCGCCGCAGGTCCTGCAGCCGTGGGTGCAACCCCGCACCGTGAGCGCGGCGGTGATGGGGTAGCGCAGCCAGTCCACGAAGGGGATGAAACTGGCCAGGTCCAGGTACCGCGCCACCGCCCGCACCACGTAGGAGTAGTCCAGCATCACGTGGTCCAGGTTCGGGGGTGAGAAGGTGATGGGGTTCTGGTGCACCTGGCCGGCTTCGTCCGTCCAGGTGAGGTTGGGGAGGTCCTCCCAGGCATAAGGGAGAGGCTCCCCGCGCGCCTGGGCCCGCAACTGCTCCAGGAGGAGCCGCACCGGTTCCTCCGTGGAGTCGCCCCGCACGACGAAATCCACCTCCGGCCGCTGTACCAGTTCCTCGGCGAAGTAACTGGCGGAGAAGCCCCCCAGGATGACCGGCGTCCGGGGGTGGTGCTTCTTGACCAGTCTGGCCACTTCCAGCGCGCCGTGCACGTGGGGCATCCAGTGCAGGTCAATGCCGAAGGCCAGGGGGTTGAGGGAGCGGATGGTCTGCTCCGGGTCGTAGCGCTGCGACCGGAGCATCCGCACGGCCAGGTTCACGATGCGCACGCGCCATCCGTGCCGCTCCAGGTACTCGGCAATGGTGGTGAACCCGATGGGGTACATCTCAAAGACGGTGGAACTGGGCACCAGGTCGCTCACGGGCCCGTAGAGGATGGACTCCTTCCGGAAGTCGTACACGCTGGGCGCATGCAGAAGGACCAGATCGCTCCGCACCATACCCCTCTCCAACGACGCAAGATCTCACCCCAGAGGACACAGAGGGCACAAAGTTTTCAAAAAAATTCCCCCTCCGTGTTCTCTGTGTCCTCTGTGGTGTTCCCCTCCCTCAGGCGACACGGGCGCGGGCCCCGGGCACGGGGACCGAGTCCAGGATTTCCTGCACCACACTGCGGGCGTCCACGTCCTTGATGCGGGCGGACGGGCTGATGATGAGGCGGTGGGCCAGGGCTGGCTCGGCCAGGGCCTTGATGTCGTCCGGGATGACGAACTCCCGGCCCAGGATGGCCGCCCGGGCGCGGGCCGTCTTGTAGAGGGCCAGCGACCCCCGGGGGCTCGCCCCCAGGTAGACGTCCGGGTGCTTGCGGGTGGCTCGCACCAACTCCACGATGTACTCCTTGATGAGGTCGTCCACGTAGACGTCCTTCACCTGCTCCTGGGCCTGGAGGAGTTCCTCGGCCGAGACCACCCGGCCGATCTCCTCCACGGGGTGGATCACCCGCTGGGAGTCCAGGATGCGCATCTCCTCCTCGGGCTCCGGGTACCCCAGGCGGATGCGCAGCATGAAGCGGTCCACCTGGGCCTCCGGCAGGGGGAAGGTCCCCTCGTACTCAATGGGGTTCTGGGTGGCCAGCACCAGGAAGGGGCGGCTCAGGGGATAGGTGACGCCGTCCACCGTCACCTGGCGCTCCTCCATCGCCTCCAGGAGCGCGGACTGGGTCTTGGGCGTGGCCCGGTTGATCTCGTCGGCCAGGACGATCTGGGCCATGATGGGCCCGGGCCGGAACTCAAACTCCCGCGTCTTCTGGTTGAAGACGGAGACGCCGGTCACGTCGGTGGGAAGCATGTCGGGTGTGAACTGGATGCGCCGGAAGGTGCACCCCACTGACTTGGCCAGGGACTTGGCCAGCATGGTCTTGCCCACGCCAGGCACGTCCTCCACCAGGAGGTGGCCCTGGGCCAGGAGGGCCACCACGGCCAGCTGCACCTCTTCGTGCTTGCCAAGGATCACCCGCTCCACGTTGGCGATGATCCGCTCGGCCACGCTCTGAACCTGCTTCATGTCTGCCATCTCCAGGAATGCGCTCCTGTCTGTACTCGTTCCGGCCGCCATCCGGTACACCCGCGTCCATCTGCGAGGTTCAATCCCCGAGCGTACCCATCGGTGTCACCCTTGGGAGATCGGTCTTGTCAAAGTCGGCATCAAAGCTCACCACGGTCAAGCCTCGCGCCTTTGCTGCCACGTGCTTTGGTATGCATCGTCAAAGTCCAGTCCAAATCTGAGAGCCGCAGCCGTGAGCTCCCCCAAGTCTTCGGCAGCCAGAGACATGACCTTCAACCGCCATGCAGCACCATTCCTCCAGGAAACGGTCGAACACCTCGTGCTGGTTCCGGCGAAACAGGAGGAGCCCAATGAAGTCCCGCACCTCCTCCTGAAACTCCTCGGGAAGCTCTTTCACCAGTTCCTCCAGCGGTCTACGCGACTCCGTCACTTCACGCTCTCCTCTCGCCCCTGACCTCCATCTGCTGCGGGGGGCTTTTCTCCAGGGCTGCCCCCCTGTCCCTCCCGCCAGCGCCGCAGGCGCTCGGCGATCTCCCGCTCGTACCCTTCCGTGCCGGGCTCGTAGAAGCGCCGCCCCACGAGCGCGTCGGGCAGGTACTGCTGCGCCACCCAGTGGCCGGGGAAGTCGTGGGGGTACTGGTACCCCTTGCCGTGGCCCAGAGCGCCAGCATCGCGGTGGGCATCTCTCAGGTGGTCGGGGACCTCCGTCTTGCCCTCCTCTTCCACCGCGGCCAGGGCCTTGAAATAGGCTCCGCAGGAGTTGGACTTGGGCGCGGTGGCCAGGTACAGGGTGCACTCGGCCAGGTGGTACTGGGCTTCGGGCAGGCCGCACCACTCCAGGGCCTCCGCACAGGCCGCGGCGACCACGATCCCCAGGGGGTCGGCCAGGCCGATGTCCTCCGCGGCGAGGATCAGCAGCCGCCGCATGATGAAGCGGGGGTCCTCTCCGGCGTAGATCATCTTCGCCAGCCAGTAAAGCGCGGCGTCTGGATCGCTCCCCCGCACCGATTTGATGAAGGCCGAGATGGTGTCGTAGTGCTCGTCGCCCCCCTTGTCGTAGCGCACGGCCCGCCGCTGGATGGAGTCCTGGGCCACCTCCAGGGTCACGTGGATGACGCCATCCTCCCCCGGCGGCGTGGATTCCACCGCCAGTTCCAGCGCGTTGAGGGCGGCCCGAGCATCCCCGCCGGCCACCTCCGCCAGGTGCTGAAGCGCATCTTCGTCCACCCGCACGGGGCGGCGGCCATACCCCCGCACCGGGTCCTCCAAAGCGCGGCGCAGCACCGTGAGGGTCTCCTCCGGCGTGAGGGGCCGCAGCTGGAAGACGCGCGAGCGGGAGAGGAGAGGCCCGATGACCTCAAAGTAGGGGTTCTCGGTGGTGGCGCCGATGAGGATGATGGTGCCATCCTCCACGTGGGGCAGGAGGGCGTCCTGCTGGGCCTTGTTGAAGCGGTGGATCTCGTCCACCAGGAGGATGGTCCGCTGGCCGTACATCCCCATCCGCTCCTGGGCCTCCTGCACCACGCGCCGGATGTCCGCCACGCCCGCCAGGACCGCGCTGAGGGTCTCAAAGTGAGCCTGGGTGCGGTGGGCGATGATCATGGCCAGGCTGGTCTTGCCGGTCCCCGGCGGCCCCCACAGGATGATGCTGGAGAAGAGGCGGTCCGTCTCAATGGCGCGCCGCAGGAGCCTCCCTGGCCCCACGATGTGCTCCTGCCCCACCAGTTCGTCCAGGGTGCGGGGCCGCATCCGCGCCGCCAGGGGGGCTTCTGCCTTCATCCGCTCCCGCCGCGCGTGGTCAAACAGGCTCATGGCTCCATTGTACTAGAGGGGCGATAAACGGTCAAAAAGGCGGGCGGGCCTGCCAGCGGGACCTCCCACCCGGTCAGGGCGGCCGCCCCGCGCGGGGGACAGGCCCCACCGCCTGCCCGCAAGCCCCCACAAGGAGTGCCCCCACGGCAGGGACAGGCCTTGTGCCCGCCCCCTAGACCCCGAAGGCCAGGCGCAACACAGCGCGCAGGCCAGCCGCCAGGAGCGCGTTGACGGGGATGGTGAGAAGCCAGGCCCAGGCGATTTCGCGCGCCACGCCCCACCGCACTTTGGAAAGCCGCTCCCCCGAACCCACGCCCAGGATGGCCGAACTGACCACGTGGGTGGTGCTCACCGGCCCGCCCAGCAGCGCCGCGCCCAGGATAACCAGGCCAGCCGAGAACTGCGCTGCCATCCCGTGGATGGGGCGAATGCGGTAGAACTTGCCACCCAGGGTGCGGATGATGCGCCAGCCCCCCAGGCTGGCCCCCAGGGCGATGGCCCCCGCGCTGACGACGACCACCCAGCGCGGCACGGCGAACTGGGGAAGGGTGCCTGCGCTGACCAGGGCCATGGCGATGATGCCCATCGTCTTCTGGGCGTCGTTGGCCCCGTGGCTGAGGGCCAGCCCCACCGTTGTGAACCACTGCAGGCGGCGGAAGAGGCGGTTCACCCGCGGCGACGCCCCCCGCGCCAGGAACAGGGTCACCCGCATCACCAGGTGCCCGGTGGCCAGCCCCAGGAGCGGCGAGAGGAAGAGGGAGATAAGCACCCGCCCGAGCCCCGCGAGGCGCACGGTCCCCAGACCCGCGCTGGCCCCCACCGCCCCCACCAGACCGCCGATGAGCGCGTGGGAGGAACTGGAGGGGATGCCCAGA
>JBMFPD010000168.1:0-7272 GCA_049969295.1 Anaerolineae bacterium
CTCCCCCACCGACCGCCTGGGGTTCGGGGTCATCTCCCGCATCACCGACTTCCCCGTGGAGCGCCTCCACGCCGGCTGGTACGTCAACTGGGGGGCGGCAGCGGAGACGGTCCACCCCGCTGGCCTCCACTACGCCCAGGTCCTGAGGGCAGACCCCGCTCGCCGCCCCGACCCGGCCTGGCTGGCCCAGGCCGCCCAGGCCAACCCCGGCTCCCTCTGGCTTATCGGCAACGAGCCCGACTGCTGCTACAGCGGCCAGGACTGCCTGCTCCCCGAGGACTACGCCCAGGTCTACCACAACCTCTACACCGTCCTCAAGGCCGCCGACCCCACGGCCCAGGTGGCCATCGGCGGCATCGTCCAGGCCACGCCCCTGCGCATGGAGTGGCTGAACCGCGTCTGGCAGGCCTACCTGGCCTTCTACGGCACCCCCATGCCCGTGGACGTGTGGAACGTCCACAACTTCATCCTCCAGGAGAAGGCCGGCTCCTGGGGCTGCGGCATCCCGCCGGGCATCCCCGCCACCGAGGGGAAGCTCTACGGCCTGAACGACCACGACCGCCTGGACTACTTCGCCGAGCAGATCGTCCGCTTCCGCACCTGGATGCGGAACCACGGGGAGCAGAACAAACCCCTCATCGTCTCGGAGTACGGCATCCTCTTCCCCGAAGAACTGGGCTACCCCTACCCCCGGGTGCGGGACTTCATGCTGGCCACCTTCCACTACTTCTTCTCCGCCACGGACCCGGCCCTCGGCTATCCCGCCGACGGGGGGAGGTTGGTGCAACAGTGGGCCTGGTACAGCCTGGACGATCGCTCCTTTGAGTGGGGGACCACCTGGAGCGCCCTGGCCGACCCGGCCACAAAGGATCTCCTCCCCTTGGGGGAAGAATTCGGCTCCTACGCCGCCGCCCGCTGGGTGGACTACGTGGACCTGGTCCCCACGCGGCTGGACCTTGCGCCGGCAGGCCCCTGGTTCTACGGGGAGATGGCGACAGTGGTCCTCACGGCCACGGTGGCAAACCGCGGCAACGTCCCCTTGGAGCGGACCTTCCGGGTGCGCTGGTACGATGGCGACCCGGATGGGGGCGCGCCCTCCATCGGTGTGGCGGCGGTGGAGGGGCTTCCGGTCCGCTACGGCGGGGTCCGGCAAGCGACCGTGACCTGGCGGGTGCGGGTGGAGGGGCCGCGGGAGGTGTTCCTCCGGGTGGACCCGGCGGACGCCATCGCCGAATCGGACGAGGCCAACAACACCCTCGCCCGGCGCATAGGGGTCAACCTGGCCCTGGAGGGGATGGAAGCCCTCCCGCCGCGCCCGGTGGCAGGGCCGGGGGGCACAGCCTCGGTGGTCCTGCGGGCTCAGGTGCGGAACGCCTCCGACGTGGGGGTGCGGGAGGCTCAAGTCTGCTTTGCCGACCTGGGGCCGCCGGAGGTGGCCCTCGCCTGCACGGGGACGGGGGTGCTCCTCCCTGGCGAGGCGCGGTGGGTGGAGGTGGCGTGGCCCGCGGCGGAGCCTGGCCGGCACCGGGTGCGGGCCACCCTGGACCCTGAGGGCCGCTTCGTGGAGTCGGACGAGGGGGACAACTGCCTGGAGCGGGAGGTCTGGGTGTGGCGGGACCAAGCCTTCCTGCCCCTGACGGCCGTGGTCTGGCGACGGTGAAAGGGGTGTGGGGCCGCCTGCGGGTCTGGGAGGGATGGCCAGCCCTGGCCTCCGGCCTTGTGGCCCTTTCCCTCTACGGGTTCACCGCTGCCCCCTCCTTCACCTGGGCCCACGACAGCGCCGACGGGGGCGAACTCCTGGCCGCGGCCCGCACCCTGGGCATCGCCCATCCGCCTGGCTACCCCACCTACCTCCTCCTGCTCCACCTCTGGACCCGCCTCCCCCTCCCCGGCGACCTGGCCCGCCGGGGGAACTGCTTCTCGGCCCTGTGCGCGGCCCTGGCCGTGGCCCTCTTCGCCGACCTGGCCGCCCGAGAGCGCCGCCGGGAGGGGAGCGCCCGCCCCCGTCTGGAGGCCTTCCTGGGCGGGGTGCTGGCCGCCGCCACGCCAACCCTGTGGGGACAGGCCACCGTCACCGAGGTCTATGCCCTCCACCTCCTCTTCTTCGCCGCCCTCTGGTGGCTCC
This sequence comes from Anaerolineae bacterium, assembly GCA_049969295.1. Lineage (GTDB taxonomy): Bacteria > Chloroflexota > Anaerolineae > DTPP01 > DTPP01 > DAOTYM01. The sequence goes on from JBMFPD010000168.1 coordinate 2,126, forward strand.
TGTGGCGGGGGGAAGGGGAGCGGCGTGGGCGCTGGCTCTTGAGTGCAGGGCTGGCCCTGGGGTTGGGCCTGGGGAACCACCTCTCCCTGGCCCTGGCCCTGCCGGGAGCCGCGGTCTGGCTCCTCTGGCAGCGGGAAGGGAGAGGGAAGGCCCTGGGGGCTTTCGCCGGAGGCCTCGCCCTGGGCCTCCTGGTCTACCTCTACCTCCCCCTGCGGGCGCGGGCCTGGCCGCCGGTCAACTGGGGCAACCCCCAGACGTGGGAGGGGTTCCAGTGGCTGGTCTCGGGGGCCCTCTACCAGCGCTTCGTCTTCGGCCTCTCGGGGGCCTATCTCCTCCCGCGCCTGGGGGCCTGGGCCGCGCTCCTGCGGGAGCAGTTTGGCTGGGTGGGGTTGGCCCTGGGGTGGATGGGCCTCTGGGCCGAGGGGAGCCAGGGGCGCTGGCGGCGGTTGGCCTTCCTGGGTTCGGCCTTCGTCTTCTACACCGCCTACGCCGTGGGGTACGACACCACCGACTCCTACGTCTACCTCCTGCCCGCCCACCTCATCCTCGCCTGGTGGGTGGTGCGGGGACTGGGGACTCTGGCGCCGGCCGCGGAAGGGGGGCTGGTGGAGGGGGCGCGGCCTGCCGTGGCCCGAGCCCTCCGTTGGGGAGGGATGGCGGCACTGGCGGCCTCGGTGGCCTGCCGCGCCGCCCTGGCCTTCCCCCAGATGGACCTGCGGGAGGACTGGGAGGCGTGGCAGTACGGGCAGGAGATCCTCGCGGAGGCGCCGCCGGGGGCCCTCGTCCTTGCCGTGGGCGACCGGCAGGTCTTCACCCTGTGGTACTTCCGCTACGGGGTGAGGGAGCGGCCCGACCTGGCCGTGGTGACGCCCAACCTCTGGCCCTACGGGTGGTACCGGGAGACGGTGCGGCGCACCCACCCAGACCTTGCGCCGGGGAGTGATCCTCTCCCTGAAGACCTGGGGGGCCTGGTCCGCGAGGTCCTCGCCACCGGGCGGCCGGTGGTGGCCACAGAGGAGGCGGTCCGGGACCTCGCGGCGCTCCGCGCGTACCACCCCTTCAAGAAGGCAGGCTCCTCCCTCTACGAACTGCGCCAACCGTAGGGAACACCGGCCACCTCTCCCCCACGGCCCCCTCCCCGCACGCGGGGAGGGGGCCGTGTTCTTTGGCCCTGGCGGAGAAGGGTGGTATAATTCCATCCCGCTGGCCCGGGGATGAGAACCTTGCGGGGGGCTTGCCTGTGTCCCAACCGGCGTGGAAGCGCTACCTCACCGACTACAACGAAGGGCTTGGTCTCGTCTACGAACGTTTCGTCCTCAACGAGTTCCTGGAGGGCCTCCAGAGGCGGTTTGGCCTGCACGAGGTTCTGGAGGCCCCCTTGTACGGCATGGCGGGGGTCTCCGGCATCAACAGCGTCCGACTGGCCCAGTTGGGCTGCCGCGTCACCCTGGTGGACGACGAGCCGGAGCGGGCCGAGGGAGTCCGCCGCCTCTGGGCCGAACTGGGGTTGCCAGTGGAGGTGCTCCTCCACAGGGATTGGACGCACCTCCCCTTCGCGAAGGGGCAGTTTGATCTGTGCTGGCAGTGGGCGGGCCTGTGGTACCTGCCGGACCCCGCAGGGCTCATCCGGGAACTTGCGCGTGTCTGCCGCAGGGTCCTCTTCCTGGCCATGCCCAACCGATGGCAGGTGGGGTACTGGCTGCGCAAGCACGTGGTGGACCGGCCGTTCTTCCAGCATGTGCGGGAGGAATGGACCGACATGAGCCGCATCCACCAGGTGGTGGAGGCGAGCGGCTTCCGCGTCGTGGAGCAGGGCGTGCTGGACGTCCCACCCTGGCCCGACACGGTCATGCCCGCTGCCGAACTCCTGCGCCGCCTGGGCATCCGTTCACGCCGCCTGGAAGAGCGGTTCTCGGGGGACTCCTGGACCTGGAGCACCATGGCCTACTACCTGGGGGAGCAGCCCGACCTGCGGGAACGGGTCATGCGCTACGCCTTCCTGGAGCGGATGCGCCTCCCCTGGCAGGTGAAGGCGGTCTGGGCACACCACCGGTATCTGCTGGCCGTGCCGCGGACGAGCGAGGCCTGAGAGGACGCAATGGCCCGTCTCACGACCTGGGTGCGGGAGCACCGCGATTTCGTTATCCTGGCCTGCCTGTTCGCCTCGTTCCGGTGGTTGGTCCTCCTGACCTACCGCCCCGGGGGTTACATCCTGGACTTCTCCGACTACTACTTCTACCGGGCCCTCGCGCAACTGAGCCACCGCGACCTCTACCCCTTCGTGAACCTCTGGGCGGCCTACCCACCCCTCTTCCCCCTCCTCATGCTTGGGCTGTACCGCCTCTCTGCCCTGGTGCCAGCATGGAACGGGACGGGGCTCTGGTTCTACACGCTCCTCGGAAGCGTGCTCCTCGTCTTTGAAACAGGGAACCTTGTGCTCCTGTACCTCCTCGCCCTGCGCCTGGGGGACGGCCGGGAGGCTTTGCGCACGGCCTGGTTCTATGCCGGGCTGTTCGTGCCGGTCTATACCCTGACCGGCTGGTTTGAGGCCATGCCCCTCTTCTTCTTCCTCCTGGCCCTGTACGCCCTGGTGCGCGGCCGCTATGGATGGAGCGGCATGGCGACGGCCCTGGGGTTCCTCACGAAACTCATCCCGGTGCTCCTCGTGCCCCTGGCGCTGCGGGCCCTCTGGGAGCGGAGGCGGTTCCGCACGATGGCCACGTATTTGGGGGTGATGCTCGGCATGATCCTCCTGGGGGTTCTCCCCTTCCTCGCCACCGAGCCGCGCCTTCTCCTCGGCCCCTTCCTGACCCAGGCCCACCGCGAGCCCTGGGAGAGCCTCTGGGCGCTGTGGGACGGGCAGTTTTCCTACGGCATGGTCCATGCCGACATCCGGAACCTCTCCGACATCGGTGGCCCGCCGGTGCCTACCCGCGTCCCTTGGGGCCTGGTGACGGCTGCCTTCGCCGTGGGGTTCCTCTATTTCTACACCCGCCGCGTCCCGTGGGAGGAGCCGCGGAGCCAGGTGGCCTTTGCCGGCCTCTGCACCGTGGGGCTCCTCCTCTACTCCAAGGGGTACAGCCCTCAGTTCGCTGTGTGGGTCCTGCCCTTCGCAGCGCTCCTCCTCCCCAACCTGCGGGGTGCAGCCTATGCGGTGCTCCTGGCCCTCTTCAACGTGGTGGAGGCCAACTTCTACTTCATCATCTTCCCGATGGAACACCACCTCCTAGCGGCGGTGGTCCTCCTCCGGACGCTGGTCTTCCTGCTCCTGGGGGGCGAGATGGCTCTGGTGCTCCTGCCGCGCTGGGCGGCACGTGTGGGCCCCTGGCGGCGCTGGGCGGCCGTGGGGGCCGTGGCCCTCACCCTGGCCACAGGCATTGGCCTTGCGCCGGGGCTCGCACGGGCCTACTTCCGCGAGAGCCTGGCGCGCAACCCCTGTCGGGAAGCGGTCGCGCAGTTGGAAGGGGAGGCAGGGGCGGAGGATGTCGTCCTCTTCGTGCGTCAGGAGACCCTGGACCTCTTCTACCCTTACCTGTGGCGCCGGGTGCCGATGCGGGTGGTGGATGACTACGCCGGAGGCAAGGGGCTGGCCCGCCATGTGGAGGCGCAGGTCCGGCGCTGGAGCCAGGACCGCGGCGTGGTCTGGCTCGTGATGGGCGAAGGCGACGGGGATTCCCCCGTGGCGAAGGCGGCGGGAGCGGCCCTGGAATCCCTTGCGTACCCTGCGGAGGAGGCGCAGGCCGGGGCCTGCACCCTGCGGCGGTACCTCGTCCCCTCGGCCCTTGTCCCGCCGGAGGGACCGGCACAGGTGGGGCAGGTAGCGCGCCTCCTTGGGGCCCATTGGCAGGTGCACCCGGGGGCGGGCGGGGGAGAGGTGCGGCTCTTCCTCGTCTGGCGAGCGGAAGGGACGTCGGGTGTGCCCCTCACGGTCTTCACCCACCTCCTTTCTCCTGAAGGGCGCGTGGTCGCTGGGCACGATGGCCCACCCGCGGAGGGGCGCGCCCCGACCGACGGATGGGCCCCTGGCGCGGTGGTGGTGGATCCCCACCGCATGGCGGTCCCAGCATCGCTCCCGCCTGGTACCTACACCCTGGAGGCTGGCCTGTACGACCCGGCGACGGGGGAGCGGCTCCCCGTCCTGGATGGGGAAGGCAGGGCGGTCGGGGACCGCATCGTCGTCGGCACGGTGAGGTGGCCATGAAGGCGGCTGCCAGGGGCCGGGTTTGGCTTTTCCTCTTCCTCTTCGCCCTGTACCTCCTGGGGTACAACCCCCTCTTCCACTCCAGCGATGGCCTGGCCATGTTCGCAGCGGCCGAGAACCTGGTCCGCCGGGGCCACTGGGACATCTCCCAGTTGGAGTGGATGGGGCTCCAGCAGGGGACCTACGGCCCCGACGGCCTCCTCTACTGCCGCAAGGGCCCTGGGACGTCCCTGGCCGCACTGCCCCTGGTCTGGCTGGGGCACCTTGTGCCGGGCCTGGGGATGGCCACGGCCGCGCTCCTCCTGAACATGCTGGTCACGGCGGGGACAGCGGCCCTTCTGGCGGCGTGGCTGGAGCGCGCCGGGTATGGCTCCCGTGTGGCCCTGGGGGTGGCAGCGCTCTTCGGCGTGGCGACCCTGGCCCCGCCCTACAGCAAGACCTTCTTCTCCGAGCCCCTCACGGGCTTCGGCCTCGGGATGGCCGCACTCTTCACCTTCGCCTACAGGGAGACGGGCCGGGCAAGGGAGGCCTTCCTGGCAGGGGTGGGGTTGGGTGTGGCCATCTGCACGCGCGTGGTCAACGCGGCGCTCCTCCCCCTGGTGGCCCTGAGCCTGTGGTGGCCGCGGCTCCAGGACTTGCGGCGGGATGGCCCGTGGCGCTGCCTCCGGAGGGCGGTGCGGGACGAGGGGCGGGGGATGCTCGCCCTGGCCGTGCCAGTGGCTGCAGCGGTCGCCCTGCTCCTTGCCTACAACGCGGCCCGCTTCGGGAGCCCGTGGGTGAGCGGCTACCTGCCGGAGGAACGCTTCAGCGGCGATTGGCTCCAAGGTATCCTCGGGCTCCTCGTGAGCCCTGGGCGGGGGCTCTTCCTCTACGTGCCGGTCCTGGGGTTCGCCCTGCTGGGCTGGCCGCGGCTCCTCAGGAAGCACCCGCGGGACGCGGCTCTGTG
>JBMFPD010000169.1:0-7257 GCA_049969295.1 Anaerolineae bacterium
CCCTCCCTGTACGAGGGGTTCGGGCTGCCCCTGGTGGAGGCCATGGCCTGCGGCACGCCGGTGATCGCCTCCCGCACCTCGGCCTGTGGCGAGGTGGCCGAGGGCGCGGCCGTCCTGGTGGACCCCCTCTCCGAAGAGGAGATCGCAGCGGCCCTGGCCCAGGTGGCGCAGGACGCAGACCTCCGCGCCGCCCTGGCCGCGCGGGGGCAGGAACGGGCCCGGGCCTTCTCCTGGGAGCGGGCGGCCCGGGAGGTGCTGGACGTGCTGGCGTCGCTTGCCGACCACGTTTCTGCTTGAGGGAGCATGCAATGGCGGAGAACCTGATCCTCCTGGGCCTTGTGGCGACGTTGGGCACGGGCCTGGCGACGGCTGTCGGCGCGCTGCCGGTCCTCTTCCTGCGGCGGGTCTCGGACCGTCTTCTGGACACCATGCTGGGGTTTGCCGCCGGGGTGATGCTGGCGGCCACGGCCTTCAGCCTCCTTGTCCCGGCGGTGGAGTTGGGGGGCATCTGGGTTGCGCTTTTGGGCCTGGCAGCGGGGGCTGGGTTCATCCTCGTCCTGGACGAGCGCATCCCCCACATCCACTTCATCGGGGGGGCCGAGGGGCCCCGGTCCTCCCTGCGGCGGGTGTGGCTCCTCATCCTGGCCATCACCCTCCACAACTTCCCCGAGGGGCTGGCCGTGGGCGTGAGCATGGGGGGCGGGGACGTGGCGGCCGGAACGGTCGTGGCCATCGCCATCGCGCTGCAGAACATGCCCGAGGGGCTGGCGGTGGCCCTCCCCCTCCTGCGGGAGAATTACAGCCGGGGGAGGGCACTCCTCTACGCCGCCCTGTCCGGCCTGGCGGAGCCCATCGCTGGCGTCGTGGGGGTGGCGGCGGTCGCCCTGATGAAGCCTCTCCTCCCGTTGGGGCTGGCCTTCGCCGCCGGGGCCATGCTCTACGTGGTCAGCGACGAGATGATCCCCGAGACCCACCGCCGCGGCTTCCAGCGGGAGGGGACGCTGGGGGTCCTCAGCGGGTTCGCGGTGATGATGTTCCTGGACAACCTCTTCGGGTGAGGCGGGCACGGTGGATGCACCGGAGGAGGTCTGGATCCTGGGAGTGCGGGTGCACCGCCTGCGCGCCGCGAGGGTGGCGGCGCACCTGGAGGGCCTGGTGGGTGGGGGCCGCGCCCTCCAGGTGGTGACGGTGAACCCGGAGTTCGTCATGGAAGCCCGGCGCAACCCTCCCTTTCGGGAGGTCCTCAACAAGGCGGCCCTCTCCCTCGCCGACGGCTACGGCATCGTGTGGGCCTCGCGGGTGCTGGGGAGCCCCCTCCCGGAGCGAGTGGCAGGCGTGGACGTGATGCAGCGGATGTGCGCCTGGGCCGCTCAGAAGGGATGGCCGGTCTTCCTCCTGGGGGCGCGGCCAGGGGTGGCGGAGCGGGCCGCGGCGACCCTGGTGACCGAGCACCAGGGCCTCACCGTGGCAGGCTGCTACGCCGGCTCGCCGGATCCCGCGGAGGAGGACGACCTGGTGGCCCGGGTGAACCGGTCGGGGGCGAAGGTCCTCTTCGTGGCCTACGGCGCGCCCCGACAGGACCTCTGGATCGCGCGCAACCTCCCTCGGCTGGAGGTGGCGGTGGCGATGGGCGTGGGCGGCGCGTTTGACTTCCTCGCCGGCGTGGTCCCGCGGGCTCCCCTGTGGATGCAGGAGCGCGGCCTGGAGTGGCTGTACCGCCTGGTGCGGCAGCCCTGGCGGTGGCGGCGGATGCTGGCCCTCCCCCGCTTCGCCGCGCTGGTCCTCTGGGAGCGGGTGCGGCGCAGGAAAGGGGGAGGGGTTGCTGGAGGGTCCCATGGCCGTTGACCCGACATGGAAGGCGCGCCTCCTGGAGGCGCTGGAGGGGCTCCGCGGGCACCGCGTGGTGGTGCTGGGGGACCTGTGCCTGGACGAGTACATCGTCGGGCGGGCGGTGCGCCTCTCCCGGGAGGCGCCGGTGCCGGTCCTGGAGTGGGAGCAGCGGTTCCTGGTGCCCGGTGGGGCGGCGAACCCGGCCCACAACGCGGTGGCGGTGGGGGCGCGGGCAGAGCAGGTGGGCGTGGTGGGCGACGACGCCGACGGCCGCACCTTGGTGGAGGAACTGCGGCGGCTGGGGGTGGGGACCCGGGGGATCGTGGCCGTGCCGGGCCGGCCCACCACCAACAAGATGCGGATCCTGGCCCAGGGGTCGCTCCGGTTCCCGCAGCAGGTGGTGCGGGTGGACCGCCAGGACCGCTCCCCCGTGCCGCCAGAGGTGGAAGCGCTCCTGCAGGAACGGCTCCTGGCGCTCCTCGGGGAGGCGGACGCCCTCCTGGTCTCGGACTACCGCAGCGGTGTGGTCACAGAAAGGCTGGCAGAAGGGGCCCTCCGCATGGCCCGGGCGCGGGGGCTTCTGGCCACGGTGGATTCGCAGGGGAACCTGGACAAGTTCCGCGGCTATGACCTGGTCAAGTGCAACCGGGCAGAGGCAAGCGCGGCGGTGGGCTTCCCCCTGGCCTCGGAGGAGGCGGTGAGGGGGGCTGTGGATGCGCTCCTCACGCGGACCGGGGCGGGGGCCGTGATGGTGAGCCTGGGACCGGAGGGGCTGGCCCTGGGCCTGGCCGACGGCGGGTTCTGGCGCTTGCCGGCGGCCAACCGCACCGAGGTCTTCGACGTGACGGGGGCCGGCGACACCCTCATCACCCTGGCGACCCTGGGCCGCCTCGCCGGGTTGGACTGGCCGCTGGCCGCGTCCCTGGCCAACTACGGCGCGGGCCTGGTGGTGCGCAAATTGGGAAACGCCACCCCCACAGTGGAGGAACTGCGCTGGGCCATCGCCCACTGGTGAAAGGCGGTTCGGGAGGAGTTCCCCCACGAAGGACACAGAGGGCACAGAGAAATTCCTTATGGTTTTTCTCCCCTGTTCCTTGTGCTCTTCGTGTCCTCTGTGGTGTTCCCCCTCGCGCGGAGTTGCGCTACCGCGCTCCGCAGGCCGACACGAAGGCTGCGAAGAGGCGCAGGCCGTGCTCCGGGAGGCCGAGCAGGTTCTCGGGGTGCCACTGCACCCCCAGGGCGAAGGGGTGGTCGGGGGCTTCTATGGCCTCCACCAGGCCATCGGGGGCGTAGGCCACGGCCCTCCACCTTTCGCCCAGGCGGTCTATCCCCTGGTGGTGGCGGCTGTTGACCGGGAACGCCTCCTGGCCCATGGTGCGGGCGAGCAGGCTCCCGGGGACCAACGCCACCTCGTGGGCCAGGTGATCCGGGGGGAACTGGGGCTGGAAGCAGCCGTGGGCGAGGCTCCCGGTCCGCTGGCTGGGGAGGTCCTGGTAGAGGGTGCCGCCGGTGGCCACGTTGAGCACCTGGATACCCCGGCAGATGCCCAGGACGGGCAGACCCCGGTGCAGGGCCAGGCGGGCAAGGGGGAGTTCCAGGTCATCCCTGGCCCGGTCCACGCCCGTGAGGTTTGGGTGGGGGGCCTGGCCGTAGAGAGCGGGGTCCACATCGCCGCCGCCGGCCAGGAGGAGGCCGTCCAGACGGGCGATAAGGGCTTCCAGGGCCCCTCCGTCCAGGCCGGGGAGGATGAGCAGGGGGATACCCCCGGCTTCCCAGACGGCGTGCGCGTAGGTCCGGTAGTACTGGGTGGACGGGTCCGACCCAGTGGGGATGCCGATGACCGGGTGAGAGTCGGGCATAGCGGATGTCCTCCACGCTGGCAGATGGCAGTGCATTATAGCCTTCCCCACCCGGAGAAGCAACCGGGCACCCGCTGAGGAGCCGGTGGAGCCGAGCCCCCCGTGTCCTCCTTTGCCGCCACATCCGACCTGTGCTACAATCCCCATAGACCCGAGCCTCCCCCTGCCGCGGGGAGCGCTGGATTCCGTCCTTGAGGAGAGGGGAACGAGGATGACGGAGAAGATCGCCCCCCGCGTGCCCAGGGGCATGCGGGACATCCTGCCCGAGAAGAACATCCTGCGCCAGTACGTGATCGGCCAGATCCGCCAGGTCTTTGAGTCCTTCGGCTTTGAGCCTCTGGAGACCCCCGCTCTGGAACTCTGGGAGACCCTCATGGGCAAGTACGGCCCTGAGGCGGAGAAACTGATCTACGAAGTCCAGCACCGGGGTGGCAAGGAACGGCTGGCTCTGCGGTACGACCTCTCCGTCCCCCTGGCACGGGTGGTGGCCCAGTACCCCCACCTCATCAAGCCCTTCCGCCGCTACCAGATCGCCCCGGTCTGGCGGGCAGAGCGCCCCCAGAAGGGCCGCTACCGGGAGTTCTACCAGTGCGACGCCGACATCGTCGGCTCCGCCAGCATGCTGGCAGACGCCGAAGTCATCCACCTCATCTACGAGACGCTCCACAGGTTGGGCTTCCGGTCCTTCACCATCCACATCAACCACCGCAAACTGATCACCGGTCTGGGGCAGTTCGCTGGCGTGCCCCAGGACCTCCTGGGGGGCCTCTACCGGGCGGTGGACAAGTGGGAGCGCATCGGCCCGGAGGGGGTGCGGGAGGAGCTCCTCAGGGCGCAGGTCCCAGCAGAAGCCGCGGACCGGCTCCTGGGCCTCCTGCAGGGGACGCAGGGGCCGAGCCGTGCCGTCCTGCAGACGCTGCGGGCGCAGATGGCCGATTACCCGGTCGCCCTGGAAGGGATCGCCCAATTGGAGGAATTGATGGGCTATCTGGAGGTCCTGGAGGTCCCGGAAGGGGCCTACCGGGTGGATGTCTCCATGGTGCGGGGTCTGGAGTACTACACGGGCCCCGTCTACGAGACGACCGTGGAGGAGCCGCGCATCGGAAGCATCACGGGGGGCGGCCGCTACGATGAGTTGGTGGGCCTCTTCAGCGAGCAGAGCCTCCCTGCCACCGGCACCACTCTGGGCATTGAGCGCATCATAGACGTGATGGAAGAGCTCCAGATGTACCCCCCAAACCTGGGGGGCACCGTGGTGCAGGTCCTGGTGGCCCATTTCGGGGAAGGAACGCTCCCTGCAGCCCTGCGCCTGGCCCGGGACCTCAGGCGCGCGGGATGGCCCACGGAACTCTACTACGAAGAAGCGCGTGTGGGCGACCAGATCCGCTACGCCCTCAAGAAGGGGATCCCCTTCGTGGCCATCCTGGGGCCCGACGAGGTGGCGTCTGGCACGGTTTCCCTGCGCAACCTGAGCACCCAGGAACAGGTGGCCCTCCCGCGGGAGGAGGTGGTCCAGCGGCTGGAGGTCTGGCAGGCTGCCCGGGCCGGGGCGTAGACGCCCTCCTCCATCGTTGGCGTCGGCGAGGCGAGGAGGTCCTGCGCGCCTGGCCTTGAGCGCTCTTTATTTCTGCGCGACCACGATGGCCCCCAAAACGCCCGGGCCCCCGTGGGACGAGAGGACTGAGCCGGTCTCCATGACCAGGATGGAGGAGCGCGGGAAGCCCGTTTCCTGGGCCAGACGGTCGGCCACCTTCTCCGCCGCCTGGGGGACCCGGGCGTGGAGCACGCCGACCCTCTCCCAGGGGGCCCGCGCCACAGCCTCCTGCACCAGGCGGTTCAGCCCCCGCTCATAGGAGCGCGCCGCGGAGACCAGTTTCAACTCCCCATCCACCAGGTTCAGGATGGGTTTGATGCTCAGAGCCTGGGCCACCCGCTTCACCACAGGCATCAGCGCCGCCGCCCGTCCGCCCCGCTCCAGGTACTCCAGCGTGTCCAGGAGGATGAAGATGTGGATGCGCCGCTGGAGTTCCCGCAGGTGGCGCACGATCTCCTCCGCCGAGGCGCCCTCTTCGGCCAGGCGCGCCGCTTCCACCACCTGGACCCCCTGCCCCTGGGAAAGGGACAGGGAATCAAAGACCGTGACGCGGCCCGGAGGGAACTCCGCCGCAGCCGCCAGGGCTGTGTTGTAGGTGCCGCTGTGCTTGCCCGTGATGGTGATGCAGAAGACATCGTCCCCGGCTTCCAGGATGGGCCGGTAGGCTGCGGCGAAGGCCCCGGGCGAGGGCTGGGACGTCTGAGGATGGACCCGCGCCGCCTTGGCCCAGTACTCTTCCGGCGAGAGGAGGAGGTCCGGGTACTCCTCCTTGCCGAAGACCACCACCAGAGGCACGATGGCGATGCCGTACCGCTCCACCTCCGCCCGCGGGATGTCGCAGGCGCTGTCCGTCACCACCCGGATACGCCCCATCACCCTTCCTCCTCTCCGTTGAGGCAGGGGCCGCTGCACCCCCGCTACCCAGATCTGGCCTGTACCGCCACAATCGCCGTCATCCCTGGGCCGCCGTGGCACGAAAGGGCTGCGCCCAGTTCCCCAAGGCCTACCTCCTCTGGCGAGAGGCCCAGGGCTGCGGCCACCTCGTGCCGCAGGGTCTCGGCTGCCTCCAGGTTGCGCACGTGGAGGACTGCCACCTTCTCCAGAGGGGCCAACGCCCTGGCCTCCTCCACCAGGCGGTCCATCCCCTTGCGGTAGGAACGGACCGCGGACCGCAGGGTGAGTTCCCCGTCCACAAGGTTGATGATGGGTTTGATGTGGAAAGCCCTCGCCACCCGCTTCACCACGGGCATGAGGAGAGCCGCTCGCCCACCCCGTTCCAGGTACTCCAGCGTGTCCAGGAGGATGAACACATGCAGGCGGCTCTGCAGGTCTTCCAGGCGGCGGACGATCTCCTCCAGAGAGGCCCCCTCCTCTGCCCACCGGGCCGCGGCCACAGCCTGGAAGCCCTGGCCCCACGAGATGGAGCGGGAGTCCACCACGGCGATGCGGCCTGGGGGGAAGTTCGCTGCCGCCGTGGTCGCGGAGTTGAAGGTGCCGCTGTGCTTGCCCGTCACGGTGAGGCAAACGACGTCGTGCCCGGCCTCCACCAGGCGGCGGAACGCGGCCTCAAAGTCGCCAGGCGAGGGCTGGGAGGTCTGGGGGTGGACCTGGACGGCCTTTTCCCAGAACGCCTCCCGCGTCAGGTCCGTCTCCAGGAACTCTTCCTGGCCGAAGATGACCGCCAGGGGGACCACGGTGATGTCGTAGCGCGCCCGCACCTCCTCTGGCATGTCCCACGAACTGTCCGTCACCACCCGCACCTTGGCCATGGTCGCCCTCCTGTACCCGCACCCTGCGGGGGACTTTGTCACCTTTTGCAACACCGCGATGGGCCAACCGATGCGCCAGAGCGTTCAGAGAGATGGAAAAGGCCGGCCCCTGGGTGGGGGCCGGCCTTTCTTCGCACCAGAAGGGGGGCCGGATCAGTACTCCGGCGGCGGGGCAGCCGGCTTCTCTTTCTCCGGAATCTCCGTC
>JBMFPD010000170.1:0-7215 GCA_049969295.1 Anaerolineae bacterium
GGTGGGGTTGGAAGGCGCACGGCCGTGCGCCCCTACCTCTCCGTCGCCTTGGCCAGAACGACGTATCGTCAACAACCAGTGTGGCGCAGTAGGAGGGCCGCCCGGTCCGTTAGATTAGATCACCCCCAGCGCCCGCCCCACCTTCTCAAAGGCGGCCAGGCCCCGGTCCAGGTCCTCCCGGGTGTGGGCAGCGGTGTTCATCACCCGGATGCGGGCCTTCCCCTTGGGGACAGTGGGGTAGCCGATGCCCATGGCGAAGACCCCTTCCTCAAACAGGCGGTTGGAGAACTCCTTGGCCAGTTTGGCCTCGCCCAGCATGACCGGCACGATGGGCGTCTGGCTCTGGCCGATGTCAAACCCCAGTTCCCGCATCCCCTGCTTGAAGTAGCGGGTGTTCTCCCACAGGCGGTCCACCAGTTCGGTGGACTGCTCCAGGAGGTCCACTGCGGCCAGGCAGGCGGCAGTATCGGCCGGGGTCACGGCGCTGGAGAAGAGGAAGGGCCGCGCCTTCTGGCGGATGTAGTCCACCACCACCTTCTTGCCAGCGATGACCCCGCCCACCACACCGAAGGCCTTGGAGAGGGTGCCGATCTCCACGTCAAAGCGGCCGTGCAGGCCGAAATGGTCCACAATGCCCCGGCCCCCCTCGCCCAGGACCCCCTCGCCGTGGGCGTCGTCCACCATGGTCAGGACGCCGTACCGCTCGGCGACCTCGTAGAGTTTGTCCAGAGGGGCGATGTCCCCGTCCATGGAGAAGACGCCGTCGGTGACCAGGAGGCCGCGGCGGTAGTGGGGCAGGTGTTCCCGGATCTTCCGCTCGGCGTCCTCCGGGTCGCAGTGTTCGTAGACGACGATCTCGGCTCCCGAGAGGCGGCAGCCGTCAATGATGCTGGCGTGGTTCAGGCGGTCGGAGAAGATGACGTCCCCCTTGCCCACCAGCGCGGGGATGGCCGCCTGGTTGGCGCAGAAGCCGGACTGCACGTAGAGGGCCTCCTCCACCTTCTTGAACTGGGCCAGACGCCGCTCCAGTTCCACGTGCAGTTCCTGGGTACCGGCGATGGTGCGCACCGCCGCCGGGCCCACCCCCCACCTGTCTATGGCGGCCTTGGCTGCCTCCCGCAGTTTGGGATGGTTGGCCAGGCCCAGGTAGTTGTTGGTGCAGAAGTTGAGCACCCGCCGCCCATCCACGATCATCCAGGCGTCGGCCGGCGACCCCATCACCCGGATGTGGATGAAGAGCCCCTCCTGCTGCAGACGAGCCATCTCCTCACGGATGAAATCAAACTTATCGGCCATGACATTCCCTCCTTCTCGCGCCTCCTCGCGCGCCTGAGTCGTGCGACAAGAGATCCACCACGAAGGACACAGGGACGTTTTTCCTGTTCTCTGCGCCTTCTGTGGTGACCCTCCTCCTTCACCGAAAGACGGGGCGGCCGTGCCCTTCCGTGAGCCAGCGGTAGGCACGGGCAATGCGGTCCCAGTTCCCCTCCCGGTCCAGGGCCCAGAAGCGCCCGATCACGGACGCCACCGTGCCCACGCCCAGCCGCTCCGCCTCCTCTTCAATCCGCTGGATGTAGGCCGCACCGCTCTCCGGCCGCTCGCCCCGACGTCCCAGCATCCCGTGGACGTAGACCTCAGGGACGCCCTGCTCCTTCGCCATGCGCAGCAGGGCCAGGAGGTGGTCCACCGAGCCGTGGGAACTGTAGAACGAGACGATGCCCAGGAGGTGCAGGGCGCGTCCTTCCCTTTTGGCCCCTTCCATGGCCCACAGGAAGGCCTCGTTGCGGAAGAACGAGCCGTCGGCGATGGCCGCGTCCACCCGCGTTCGGTCGGAGGGGATGAGGCGTCCTGCCCCCAGGTGCAGGTGCCCCACCTCCGAATTGCCCACCGTGCCAGGGGCGAGACCCACTGCCTCCCCCGAGGCGGCAAGGCGCGTGTGGGGGAACTCCGCCAGGAGCCGATCCATGACCGGCGTCTCTGCAGCGGCGATGAGGTTCCCCCAAGTCTCGTCGTTCATCCCCCAGCCGTCCAGGATGACCAGGAGGACGCGGGGGAAGGTCCTCGGGAGGGGCTCCCGGAAGAGGGAGCGGCCTGTCATAGCCTCTGGCTGGGGGAGGCCCAGGAGGTGCAGGACCGTCGGGGCCACGTCGGCCAGGGTGCCGCCCTCCCGCAGGGGGACCTGGGCCAGGGCGGGGCTTGCCGCTATAAAGGGGACAGGGCTTGCTGTGTGCCCGGTGTCCACCACCCCGTCGGGGTAGAGCCAGCGCTCCACCGTGCCGTGGTCCGCCGTCACCAGGGGGACAACACCCTGAGCCTGGGCCGCGGCGACCACCTCCCCCAGACGCCGATCCACCTCCTCCACGGCCCGCTGGATAGCCCCGGCATCCTCGCTGTGGCCCACCACATCCACGTTGGCGAAGTTGATGACGACGAGGCGTGCCGTCGGGTCCGCCAGGGCCTGGATGGCGGCCTCGGCCACGCCGCGGGCATTCATCTCGGGGACCTCCGTGTAGGCCGCCCCGTGAGGCGAGGGGACCACGACCCGCTCCTCACCTGGGAAGGGGGCCTTCCGCTTCCCGTTCAGGAAGTAGCCCACGTGGATGGCTTTCTCCGACTCCACCACCTTCACCTGGCGCAGGCCGTGACGGCTGACCACCTCGCACAGCGTGTCCCGGATGTCCTGGAGAGGGGGAAAGGCCACACGGACGTCCAGGTCCGGGTCGTACTCCACCAGGGTGGCGAAACGGGCCCGGATGGGCCGGGGGAACCGATCAAAGGTTGGGGCGGTGAAGGCCTGGGTCAGTTCAATCTCCCGCTCGCCCCGCAGGTCGTAGAAGATGACGTAGTCCCCTTCTTGGACGCGGCCGATGGGTCGCCCCGCCCGGTCCACCAGGACCAGGGGCTCCAAGGTCTCGTCGTCTTCGCCACGGACGTAGGCCTCGCGCACCGCCCGGGCCATGGGGCAGCAGGAATGCGTGGGTTCGGACATGGCCTCTCCTGCAGGTCAGGACCGTGATGGCGTGGGGATTATAGCACGGCGCTCGGGTGGGGGCAATCTGGTGTGGGATGGCCGGCGCCATGCTCGGCAAAGGCCATTTCTGGAAGAGTGGCCTCTGTTGAGAGCGCTTCTCTTGCGCCCACAGGGTTCATGGCGTATACTTCTGCCGCGGCTGTCGGCCGAAGGCCGAAGCGAGCCGACGCGTTCAGGAGAAAGAGGTGGGTGCCCATGGAGATCGGCATGGTGGGTTTGGGAAGGATGGGGGCCAACATGGCCCGTCGCCTGGCCAGGGGCGGGCACCGGGTTGTGGCCTACAACCGCACCCCGGAGAAAGCCCTCGCCCTTGCGGCAGAGGAACCGGGCATCCAGGCCGCAGCCTCCCTTGCGGAGTTGGCCGGGGCGCTGACGCCGCCCCGTGTGGTGTGGATGATGGTCCCGGCAGGCGACGCCACAGAGGAGATGCTCCGCCTTCTGCTGGAAGTGCTCCAGCCAGGGGACCTCATTGTGGACGGCGGCAACGCCAACTACAAAGATACCCTTCGTCGGGCCGCCTGGGTCCGCAGGCAAGGCCTGCACTTCGTGGATGTGGGGACCAGCGGAGGGATCTGGGGCCTTACAGAGGGGTACAGCCTCATGGTGGGCGGGGATGCGGAGGCGGTGGAACGGCTGCGCCCAGCCCTGGAGACCCTTGCGCCGGCCCCAGACCGGGGCTGGGGGCACGTGGGGCCCCACGGTGCAGGCCACTTCGTCAAGATGGTCCACAACGGCATTGAATACGGCCTGATGCAGGCCTATGCCGAAGGGTTCGAGATCCTGCGGGCCAAGAAGGAATTCGCCCTGGACCTGCATCAGGTGGCCGAGATCTGGCGCTTCGGCAGCGTGGTGCGGTCGTGGCTTCTGGACCTCATCGCCAGGGGCCTGGCCGAGGACCCGACCCTCGCTGGCATCAAGGGCTGGGTGGCCGACTCCGGCGAAGGGCGCTGGACCGTCCTGGAGGCCATTGACCAGGATGTGCCGGCCCCGGTCATCACCCTGTCCCTCATGATGCGTTTCGTGAGCCGCCAGGACGAGAGCTACGCCGCCAAACTCCTGGCCATGATGCGCCACCAGTTCGGTGGCCACGCTGTGTTGCCCGCTCAGGAGCCCTGAAGGAGGAGAGGGGATGCGAGAAGGCGTCTCTCAGGCTCCTCCCGTGGCCATCGTCATCTTCGGGGCCTCAGGGGACCTCACCCAGCGGAAACTGGTCCCCGCGCTCCACAGCCTGATGTGTGAGAGGGCCCTGCACCCCTGCACGCACGTCATCGGTGTGGCCCGCACTCCCCTCACCGACGAGGCCTTTCGGGACCGCCTCTACGAAGGGATCGCTGCCTATGCGCGTTTGGAGCCGGACCGGTGCTCCCTCTGGCCCCTGTTCCGGGAGCGGTTCACCTACCTCGCGGGGGACTACGAAGATCCCGGGATGTACCAACGTCTGGCGGAGAGGCTGGCCATGCTGGATGCGGAAGGCGGTACGCAGGGGAACCACCTGTTCCACCTGGCCATGCCGCCCGACACCTATCTCGGGGTGGTCGCTCGCCTGGCAGAACACGGCCTCAACAGGAGCCCTCAGGGTTGGGTCCGCATCATCGTGGAGAAACCCTTCGGCAGCGATCTGGCGAGTGCTCGCGAACTCAACCACCACCTGCACAGGGCCTTTGATGAGGCCCAGATCTACCGCATTGACCATTATCTGGGCAAGGAGACTGTCCAGAACATCCTGACCTTCCGTTTTGCCAACGCCATCTTCGAGCCCCTCTGGAACCGCAACTACGTGGACCACGTGCAGATCACCATGGCCGAGTCCATCGGAGTGGGCCACCGCGCCCGGTACTACGACCGCGCTGGCGTCCTGCGGGACATGTTCCAGAACCACATGATGCAGCTCCTCACGCTGACGGCGATGGAACCCCCCTCTGCTTTTGCCGCCAAACCCCTGCGGGACGAAAAGGTGAAGGTGCTCCAATCGGTTCGCCCCCTGAACCCTCAGGATGTCGTCTGGGGCCAGTATGAGGGGTACCGCGAAGAGGAGGGGGTGGCTCCTGGCTCCCGCACCCCCACCTATGCGGCCCTCAAACTCTACGTGGACAACTGGCGCTGGCAGGGCGTCCCCTTCTACCTCCGCTCGGGCAAACGCCTGGCCCGCAAGGTGACCCAGGTCAGCCTCCACTTCAAGGAAGTCCCCCACCTCCTCTTCCCGGACCAACCGGACCTGCTCCCCAACCGCCTGGCCCTGTGCATCCAGCCGGACGAGGGGATGCACCTCCGGTTTCAGACCAAGCGGCCAGGCGGCGGCATGCGCTCCACCCCCGTGGACATGAGTTTCCACTACAGCGATCGCTTCGGCGATCGGGTCCTGCCCGATGCCTACGAGCGCCTCCTCCTGGATGCCGTTCAGGGGGACGCCTCCCTGTTCACCCGGTCCGATGAGATTGAACTGGCCTGGGCCCTTCTGGATCCCATCCTAAAGGGACGGGAGGCAGAGGCTGAACCGCCCATCGCTTTCTACCGGCCTGGATCATGGGGGCCGCCGGAGGCGGACGACCTCCTTCAGAGGGAGGGCCGGGCCTGGGAAGCCTGCTGCGGGAGGCAGGATCCACCATGAGGTGCCAACTGGAAGTCCTCCCCTCTCCGGAAAGCCTGGCCCTTGCCGCGGCGCGCTATGTGACGGTCTGGGCCGATGCTGCGGTCGCTGCACGCGGCACGTTCTCCTTCGTCCTTTCCGGCGGCCGTACGCCAGTCCTTCTCTACTCCTGCTTGGCAACCCCGCCCCTGAAGGAGCGGGTGCCCTGGTCCCAGGTGCACATCTTCTGGGGAGACGAGCGGTGTGTCCCCCCTGAGCATCCGGAGAGCAACTACCTGTTGGCCCGCCACACCCTCCTGGACCACGTGCCCATCCCGCCGGAGCAGGTGCACCGCATCCCTGGCGAGAGGCCGCCCGAGGAAGCCGCCCTTGCCTACGAAGGGGTGCTGCGGCAGCGGTTCCAGGGAGCGCCCGCGCCGCGGTTTGACCTCGTCCTGCTGGGCCTGGGGGAGGATGGCCACACTGCTTCCCTCTTCCCGGGCACGTCGTCCCTCTGGCAGCGCGATCGATGGGTCGTGGCCCTGGATGGCGGCCCAGGCCGTGCCTGGCGGGTGAGCCTGACCCCGTGGGCCATCAATGCCGCTCGGCGGGTGCTCTTCCTCGTCTCGGGGAAGGCCAAGGCACGGGCCCTCAAGCAGGTCCTCCAGGCCCGTCTGGACCCAGACGCCCTCCCTGCCCAGGCCATCCGGCCCGTAGATGGAGACCTCCTGTGGCTGGTGGATGCCGAGGCGGCCTCCCTGCTTGGGGAAGGGCTGTGTTGACACGGAGCCCTGCATTTGCTATACTAGCCCTGGGGAGGGGCGCCATCCGGCGCTATCTCCTCCTACCTGGGCAGGCACCCTCTTCATCCCTGGGATAGGACCTGTCCGGCACTGCAACGGCGCAAGAGGACCGCTTTGAAGACCATTGTCCTGGATGGCCAAGGGATGACCCTTGAGGACGTGGCAGCCATCGCCCAGCACTGGGCCACACCGGAGGTCCTCACCCTGACCCTTGCCCCTCAAGCCCGGGCCCGCATCGCCCGGGCCCACCAGGCGGTGCAGGCCCTCCTGGAGCGAGGGGCCGTTGTCTACGGCGTCACCACCGGCTTCGGGCACCTGAAGGACCGCGTCATCCCTCCCGACCAGGCCCGCCGCCTCCAGCGCAACCTCATCCTGAGCCATGCTGTGGGCGTCGGCGCGCCCCTGGACCAGGGGTCCGTCCGGGCAGCGATGGCTATCCGCGCCAACACCCTGGCCAAGGGCTACTCCGGCGTCCGGCCCGAGGTGGTGGACCTCCTCCTGGAGATGGTCAACCGGGGCGTCCATCCGGTCATCCCCTGCCAGGGATCTGTGGGCGCGAGCGGCGACCTGGCCCCCCTCGCCCACATGGCCCTCGTCCTCCTCGGCGAGGGCGAGGCCTTCTACCGGGGCGAACGGCTGCCCGGCGGGGAGGCCCTGCGCCGGGCAGGGTTGGAGCCCCTGGACCTGGGGCCCAAGGAGGGGGTGGCCCTCATCAATGGGACGTCGGTCATGGCCGCCGTGGGTGCGCTGGCCGTGCACGAAGCGGAAATCCTCCTCCAGGTGGCCGATATCGCCGGCGCGCTCACCCTGGAGGC
>JBMFPD010000171.1:0-7209 GCA_049969295.1 Anaerolineae bacterium
GACGCGGCCATCCTGGCCCTGGGGACCGTCGGGACCCTGCTCTATTTCTATTTCACGGCGGCGCGGGAAGGGCGCGGCCTGGCTGGGGGCATCCAGCGCCTCTGGGGGACGGTGGGGCGGTGGACCCTCCTCGTCGCCTTCGGGGCCCTGTTCGCCGGTGCCTTGATCTCCCGCCTTTCCCTGTTCATCGCGCGGGTGCAGTTCCTGTGGGACCAGATCTGGAGCCTCATCCCCTGACGGATGGCCGCAGGAGGGAGTGGACACGCGCATGGCACCTCAGATGGAGAGCCCAAAGGACAACCCCTCCCGCCAGGTTGGATCCATCCTGGCCCTGGACTGCGGTTCGGCCTTCAGCAGGGCCATCCTGGTGGAGAGGGTAGAAGGCACCTACCGCCTGGTGGCCTGCGGCGAGGCGTTGACCCGGGCCGCGGACGGCGAAGAGGCGGTGGCCGGCGTGCGGCGCGCCATCCAGCGGGTGACGGAAGTCACCGGCCGCGCCCTGCTCAGCGAGCGAGGGTTCCCCCACGTCCCCGAGCGGGCCGACGGGACCGGGGTGGACGCCATCGTGGCCACCCTGAGCGCTCCGCCGCCCCTCAAGGTGTGGTTGATCGGCCTGGTGGAAGAGCAGAGCCTGGCCAGCGGGTTGCGGGCCTGCCAGGCCCCCTACGCGACCGTGTGCGATGTCCTCTCCCTGGTAGACCCCGCCGTGCTGGACGATGTCGGTGGCCTGGCTGCCCGCCTCCAGCGCCTGCGGCCAGACGTGCTCTTCCTGGTCGGGGGGACCGACGAGGGGGCCGAAGGGCCCCTCCGCCGCGGGATGGAGGCGCTGTCGCTCGCTGCCCTGGCCCTCCCCGAGGAGGCCCGCCCGGTCCTCCTGTACGGGGGCAACAGCCGCCTGCGCCAGGCCGTGGAGGAGGTCGCCGGGCCGGCCTACCGTGTCCATGTCGTGGAAAACGTCCGCCCCTCACCGGAGCGGGAGCGCCTGATCCCCGCGCAGAGCGCCCTGGAAGCCCTGTACCTGGAGAAGGCCACCCACTGGGACCCCAGCCTGGACCTCCTCCAATCCTGGGGCGAGCATCCCCTGCAGACCACGGCCCGCGCCCTGGGCCACACGGTGCGCTACCTGGCTCTCCAGGCAGGGATGGACGTCCTCGCCGTGGACCTGGGAGCTCGCTCCACCACGGTGGCGGCGCAGAGGGGCCAGGCGTTCACCCTGCGCAGTCTGCCGGGGTTGGGGATGGGCGCGTGGTGGAGCGACGGCCCCAGGCCCTCGCCCGAACGGTTGGCGGCCTGGCTACCGGAGGCCATTCCCCCGGAGGAAGTCCTTGAGGTGGCGGCCACGCTGGCAGCGTATCCCTTCACCATGGGCCAGACGGGGCGGGAACTCCTGGTGGAGCAGTCCCTGGCGCGGGAGGTCCTCGCCCAGGCCCTGGAGAAGGCCGGGTTGCGCCCGGGCCTCTCCTGGGACCTCATCATCGGCTGCGGGGGGTTCCTGGGGCACCTCCCAAGGCCCAGCCAGGCCGCGCTCGTCCTTCTGGACGCGCTGCAGCCCGTCGGCGTGGCAGTCCTGGCCGTGGACACCACCTTCCTGGGGCCTGCCCTGGGGGCCATCGCAGCGGTGGAGCCCCTGGCCGCGGCCCAGGTCCTGGAGCAGGATGCCTTCCTGAAACTGGGGACCGCCGTGTGTCTGGACGGCCGCGGCCGGGACGGGGACCTGGCCCTGCGGGTGCGGGTCCGCTACGAGAACGGCGATACGTTGAGTGTGGAGGTGCGGGCAGGGACGTTGGAGGTGATCCCCCTGGCCCTGGGCGAGAGGGCGGAACTGGAACTGCGCCCTGGCCGGGGCTTCACCCTGGGGCCAGCCCATCGGGGCCGGACGACGCGCGTCCACGCCGACGGCGGTGTGCTGGGGGTGGTGGTGGATGCCCGCGGCCGTCCCCTGGGCCTGCCGGCCGACCCGGAGGCGCGCCAGCGGAAGGTCCAGGAATGGCGTTGGGCGCTGGGCGCATGAGCGGAGGAGGACGAGGGGCGCCATGTGGGTACCGCGGATAACCCGGGTGACAGAGCGCACGATCCTGCGGCGAGAGAGGCTTCTTCCGGAGCCTGGCGAGGTGTTGGTCCAGGTTGGAGATTTCGTCCAGGCCATGGACGTGGTGGCGCGCCTTCACCTCCCGAGCCACATCCAGGCCGTGGACGTGGTCCGCGCCCTCGGGCTCCGGGATGGGGACATCCGGCCCTACCTGACGAAGGAACTGGGCGAGACGGTGCAGGCCGGCGAGCCGCTGGCTGTGCGCCGGGGCCCCCTGGGCCTCGGTGGACGCGCCGCCAGGGCCCCCGCAGAGGGCCGGCTGTGGCGCATCGTGGGGAGGTGGGTCCTCCTGGAGGGGGAGCCGCGCCCGCTGGAAGTGAGGGCCTACCTCCGTGGCCGCGTGGTCCGGGTCGTGGAGTCCCGGGGGGCTGTGGTGGAGACGCAGGCCGCCCTGGTGGAGGGAGCCTGGGGCGCTGGCGGAGAAGGGTACGGCGTCCTCAAGGTCCTATCTGGCCGCACCGACCCCCTGGACCGGGCGACGGTGGACATCTCCTGCCGAGGGAGCGTGGTGGTCTGCGGCCTGCTGGACTCCCCCGAGGCGCTCCAGGAACTGGCCAGGGTGCAGGCCCAGGGTGTCATCGCTGGGAGCCTGCGGGCCCGCGTCCTGCCGGCCGTGGAAGAGGTGGGCCTGCCGCTCGTGGTCACAGAGGGGTTCGGGACCGCGCCCATGAACGCCGATGCCTATGCGCTCCTGGCGCAGCACGAGGGGGATGAGGTGTCGCTCCTGGGGTGCCCGGCAGGGGTCCATGCCGGGCCGGGTCCGGAGGTGGCCATCCCCGTGCCCGAGTCGGGAGAGCCAGCCCCTGAGCCGCCAGGGGAGGTGGCCGTGGGGGTCCGGGTCCGCGTGCTGCGGGGTCCCCACATGGGCGAGGTAGGGGTGGTCCAGGCCCTTCCGCCCCACCCGCAGCCGGTGGACGGCGCGCCGCGGTGGGGGGCGCGCGTGCAACTGGAAGGGGACGAACTTGTCTTCGTCCCGTGGAACAACCTAGCGCTCGTGGGCTAGACCTCGCCCACTCCCCGTCCTCTCTCTCCATTTGGTGGAGGGGGAGGCGCGTGGTATCATCCTTGCCGTATCAGGGGCCCCTGGTCGTGGGTCCGGGCCCGGCGGTGGATGAGGCGCGTCCGCTGCCGGTCCCGCACGTCCGGCGCAAAGGAGAGGGAGATGCTGCAACAGAACCGATTGTTCCTGGCAGTGACGATCGGGCTGGTCGCCCTGCTGGCCATCGGGCTGATCGCCATCGGGGTCTGGACGATGTACAGGCCCAAGCCGGCATCCCAGCCCCCGGCCGTGACCGCAGCCGAGGATACCCCAACCCCTGTTCCCACAGAGACGGCGGCGGGGGTCCCCGTGGCTACCCCCACCCCCAGGCCCACCAACACGCCGGTGGTCGTGCGGCTGACGCCAGTGCCGACGCCCACCCCGGTGGGGACGGGGGAAGCGGCTGGCGCGGGTGGGGCCACGCCCGGGGCGGCGGAGGCGACGCCTGCGGCCACGCCCACCCCGGCCCAGCCAGAGGCCACGCCGCAGACCGGCCTGGGCCTGGCGACGGCCGCGGTGGTGGGGCTGGGGCTGGGGGGCATCGCTGTCGCGGCACGCCGCCTGCGCCGCCGCTGAGAGGATAGGGGCAGGTTCCAGCCTTGCCAGCACGTTGACCACCGGACCCTCTAACGGGCCAGCGGCCTCGTCAGGCGGCCCAGCGCCTTTGTCGTCCCCTGACCGGGAGCACGGCCTCTCTCTGGTCAGGTCTTGACCTGTTCGCTCCCCGAGGCGCGGGGAGCGTCCCCATCCCTTCGGACTGCGAGGAGGAGCATGCCGCGCGTTTCTCGCCTCTTCCGCCCAGGGCAGCCGCTCCAACGTCCCCTGACCTGGGGCGATGCCGTTGTGGTGGTCGCCGTAGCCGTCCTGATCTACGCCGGGGTACGTCTGGCCACCGGCGCTCCGCCCACGGTGGCTGGCCCCGCCATCTCCCTCGCACCCCAGGCGCTGCCCCGGTACGCCGTCTTCTCCGTGGGGCGCATGGTTGCCGCGTACGCCCTCTCCCTGGTCTTCTCCCTCGCGTACGGCTACCTGGCTGCCTCCCATCGCCGTGCGGAACAGGTGTTGATGCCGCTCCTGGACGTCCTGCAGAGCGTCCCCATCCTCTCCTTCCTCCCGGTGGTCCTCCTCAGTTTCAGCGCCATCCTGCCCCAGGGGGTGGCGGCAGAACTGGCCTCCATCGTCCTCATCTTCACCAGCCAGGCGTGGAACATCACCTTCGCCTGGTACCAGTCCCTGACCACCATCCCCGGGGAACTCCGCGAGGTCAGCGAGACGTTCCGGCTCAACCGCTGGCTGCGGTTCAGGCACCTGGAACTCCCCTTCGCCGCCATCAGCCTCATCTGGAACAGCATGATGAGCTGGGCGGGCGGCTGGTTCTTCCTGATGGCGGCGGAGACCTTCACCGTGGGTGAGCGCGACTTCCGCCTGCCGGGGCTGGGGACCTACCTGCAGGAGGCAGCCAACCAGGGGAATGTACAGGCCATCGCCTGGGGCGTCGGAGCCCTCGTCCTGGTGATCGTGCTCCTGGACCAACTGGTCTGGCGCCCTCTCCTCGCCTGGTCGGACCGGTTCAAACTGGAGATGGTGGAGAGCGAGAACCCGCCCACGTCCTGGTTCTACGACGCCGTGCGCGACTCCCGCCTGGTGGGATGGGTCTCCGGGGCGGTCGTGAAGCCCCTGGGCGAGCGGCTGGATGCTCTGTTCCTGCGACGTTCCCTCGCCCAGAGGCCCGCGGCGGAAGAGGCCCGGCCCTCCTGGGTCTGGCTCCTGGCTGCTGGGGCCGCGGGCCTGGCCCTGCTCTACGGGGCGTACCGGGCTGCAGGCATGCTCCTCGCCGTCCCCCTGGCGGACTGGGGCAAGATCCTCGTGGGCCTCGGGGCAACATTCCTGCGGGTGACGGCGGCCCTGGCCATCGCCCTGGCCTGGACGGTCCCGGTGGGGGTGGCCATTGGGTCCAACCCCCGCCTGGCGACCTGGCTGCAGCCCATCGTCCAGGTGGTCGCTTCGGTGCCTGCCACGGCGCTGTTCCCGGTCTTCCTGCTCCTGGTCCTCCGTTTGCCAGGCGGCCTGAACCTGGCCGCCCTGCTCCTCATGCTGACCGGCACCCAGTGGTACGTGCTGTTCAACGTCATCGCCGGGGCGTCCGCCATCCCCCAGGACTTGAAATATACAACATCCCTGCTACAATTGAAAGGCTGGCAGCGCTGGCGCACCCTGATCCTCCCTGCCCTGTTCCCGTACATCATCACCGGAGCCATCACCGCCAGCGGCGGGGCGTGGAACGCGAGCATCGTGGCCGAGCACGTGGAGTTCGGGGGCCAGGTCCATACCACCTGGGGCATCGGCGCTACCATCGCCCAGGCGACGATGCAGGGGGACTACCCCCTGCTCCTGGCGGCGACGCTGAGCATGGTGCTCACGGTGGTGCTCGTCAACCGCCTCGTATGGCGCAGGCTGTACCGCCTGGCTGAAGAACGGTACCGGATGGAATGACCATGGCGGCGAACCACCATCTCCTGGAACTGCAGCACATCAGCCAGATCTACCGCAGCGGCCCACGGCTCTTCACCGCCGTGGAGGACGTGAACCTGACCCTGGACGAGGGCGAGTTCGTCACCTTGCTGGGGCCTTCCGGCTGCGGCAAGAGCACCCTGCTCCGCATCATCACCGGGCTGCAGAGGCCGTCGGAAGGGCGCGTCCTCTACCGCGGCCAGTTGCTCTCCGGCGTCAACCCCCACGCTGCCATCGTCTTCCAGACCTTCGCCCTGTTCCCCTGGCTGACGGTGCTGGAGAACGTGGAGATCGCCCTCAAGGCACGCGGTGTGCCGCCGAACGTGCGCACGGCCCGCGCCCTGGACCTCCTGGACCGGGTCGGGTTAGACGGGTTTGAGTCGGCCTATCCCCGGGAACTCTCCGGGGGCATGCGCCAGAAGGTCGGGTTTGCCCGGGCCATGGCCGTGGAGCCGGAACTCCTTTGCCTGGACGAGCCCTTCTCCGCCCTGGACGTCCTCAGCGCGGAAGCCCTGCGCGGGGAACTCCTGGAACTGTGGACGGAGGGCCGCATCCCGACCCAGGCCATCCTCATGGTGACCCACAACATTGAAGAAGCCGTCTACATGGCTGACCGCATCGTGGTCATGGACAAGGAACCGGGGCGGATCATCGCCGAACTGCGGGTGGAACTCCCTCATCCCCGCCAGCGGAAATCGCCCCAGTTCCTGGAGATGGTGGACCGGGTGTACGCGACCCTGGCCGGCCAGACCCAACCGGAGCCCATTGAACTGGGCGTGGCCCCTGGCGAGCCTGGCCAGACCCGCGCCCTGCCCCACATCGCCATCAACGACCTGGCAGGCCTGCTGGAGCACCTGGCGGAAATGCCTGGCAACCGGGCCGATCTGTACCGGCTGGCAGAGGTGCTCAAGGTGGATTCCGACCACCTGCTGCGCCTGACGGAGGTCGCGGAACTCCTGGGGTTCGCCACCGTCGCCGAGGGTGACATCACCCTGACCCCCCTGGGGGAGACCTTCGCCGAAGCCAGCATCTTGGCGCGCAAGGAGATCTTCGCCACCCGCATCCGGCGGTTGCCCGTCTTCCGCTGGCTGATCAACCTCCTGCACGCTGCCTCCCAGCACCGGCTGGAATGGGAGGTCGTGCGGGCGTCCCTGGAACTGGAGTTCCCTCCCGAAGAGGCCGAACGCCAGTTGGAAACCATTGTCCGGTGGGGGCGGTACGCGGAGATCCTGTCCTACGATGACTCCACGGAGATGATCTACCTGGAGCCGCACGTCGTCTCCAAGGTGAAGGCCCCGGCGTAAGAGGCGGGTTTCCCGCCCAGAAGGGGGGCGCCATGGCTTTCCGTTCCGAGGACCTGGCCTACATCCTCTCCTGCCTGCGGCAGGGGGCCGATTGCTCCATCGTCGGAGTGAGCAACATGGGGAAGTCGGCCCTCCTGCGCGCCGTGCCCGCCTACGTGGAGGAGGCCTGGCCCCCTGGCTCTCCGCCGCCTCTGGTTGTCTACGTGGACTGCAACGCCATGCTGGAGATGACGGACCAGGGGTTCTACGAGGTCATCCTGCGGGCG
>JBMFPD010000172.1:0-7196 GCA_049969295.1 Anaerolineae bacterium
GGTGGCGCGCCAGGGGCACCTCCTGCGCATTGAGGGGGATTGGAACGCCCCTGTGAACAGGGGGCTCCTGTGCGAACTGGGCCGCTTCAGACCCCTTTTTGAAACGCGCCAGCGGGTGCGGACGCCCCTGGTCCGCCGGGACGGGACCCTGAAGGAAGCCTCCTGGGAGGAGGCCCTGGACGCTGTGGCGAAGGGTCTCAGGGCGGTTGGCAGCGCGGTGGCCCTCGCCTCCCCGCGGACGACCAACGAGGCTCTGAACCTGTTCGTCCGGACGTTCAACCGGGTGGGGGCCCGGCTGGGCAGCCTGACTCCCGTGCCCGACTACCTGGCCAAGCCGGAAGGTTCCCTGGCCGCGCTGGACGAGGCGGACCTCTACGTGGTGGTCGGCGTGGACCTGGGGAAGGACTTCCAGGTGGCCGGCTTTGCCGTGCGGCGGGGCGTGACCAACCGCGGTGCCCGCCTGGTCCTCCTGGGCAATGGGAAGAGCGACCTGGCCCGCTTCGCCCGCTACCGCCTGGAGGCTTCCCAGGTGGACCAGGCCGTGGCCCTGGCCCAGGGTGCGGAGAACCCGGTGGTGGTCTACGGCGCGGGCGCGGGAGAAGCCCTGCCCCGCCTGAAGGCGGCCCTGGCCGGCAAGGCCCAGTTCGTGGGGCTGGTGCCGGGGGCCAACAGCCGCGGCGCGCTGGCCCTGGGCCTGAACGGGGCGCGCCCCGATGGGGCGAAGGCGGCCTTCGTCCTGGCGGCCGACGACCAGGTGGATGGGGGGCTTCTCAAGGCCCTGGAGGGGGTCCGCTTCCTGGCGGTGCAGGCCAGTTACCTCAGCCCTCTGGTGGAGCGGGCCGATGTGGTCCTGCCCGCGGCCACCTGGACGGAGAAGGCCGGCACCCTCACCAACACCGAGGGGCGGGTCCAGAACCTGCGCCCTGCGGCCAAGGCCCCTGCGGGCGTCAAGACGGATGAGGAGATCCTGACCGCCCTGGCCGGGAGGCTGGGGTGAGGCACGAGCGATAAGGGAGGGAATCCAGTGGCCAAAGTCAAAGTTGCCACCGACTGGCTGGATGCTTGCGCGGGCTGCCACATGTCGCTCTTGGATATTGACGAGCGCATCGTGGAACTGGTGAAGCACGTGGAGTTCACGTCCAGCCCCATCACCGACCTGAAGCACCCCCCCAAAGAGGGGGTGGACGTGGGCATCCTGACGGGCGCGGTGGGGACCACCCACCAGGAAGAAGTGGCCAAGATGATGCGGGAGCGGGCCAAGATCCTCATCGCCGTGGGGGACTGCGCCGTCTTCGGCGGCATCTGCACCATGCGCAACTTCTTTGATAAGGAAGAGGTGCTCCGCCGCGGCTATATTGAGACGGAAAGCACCGACGGCGAGGGGAAAATCCCCCGCTCCGACGAACTGGGCAAACCGCTGGACCGGGTGAAGGCGGTCAACGAGGTGGTGAAGGTGGACATCCACATCCCTGGCTGTCCGCCGCCCGCCAACGCCCTCTGGTATGCGTTGACGGAACTCCTGCAGGGCCGCATCCCGGTCCTCACGGGCGACCTCCTGACGTACGAATGAGGCGCGAGGCGAGAGGAGAGTCCCATGGCACAGAAGATCACCATTGAACCCGTGACCCGGATTGAAGGCCACGCGCGGGTGACCATCTACGTGGACGACAACGGCAAGGTGGAGAGGGCCTACTTCCACGTGGACCAATTCCGGGGGTTTGAGAAGTTCTGCGAGGGGCGGATGTTCTTTGAGATGCCGGCCATCACGCCGCGCATCTGTGGCATCTGCCCCGTGAGCCACCACCTGGCTTCGGCCAAGGCCTGCGACATGATCGCCGGGGTGGAGCCCCCGCGGCCGGCCAAACTGCTGCGGGAACTCCTGCACATGGGCCAGTTCATCCAGTCCCACTCCATGCATTTCTTCCACCTGGCTGGCCCGGACCTCCTCCTGGGGTTTGATGCCGACCCGGCCATCCGCAACGTGGTGGGGATCATTGAGACCAATCCGGATCTGGCGGTGAAGGCGGTGAAGTTGCGCCAGTTCGGCCAGGAGATCATCCGCATCGTCTCCGGGCGGCGCATCCACCCTCGCTGGGCGGTGCCAGGCGGCGTGAACAAGGCCCTGACCGTCCAGGAACGGGATGCCATGCTGGCCCCCATTGACGAGATGATCGGCTACATGCAGGAGGGACTGGCCCTGGCCAAACAGTGGCTGGAGGCCAACCAGGAACTGGTGCAGCGCTTCGCCAACTTCCCTTCCAACTACATGGGCATGGTGAACGCCGAGACCGGGGCGCTGGAACTGTACGACGGCCCCGTCCGCCTCGTGGACCGCAACGGCCAGCGCCTGGAGCAGTTTGACGGCCGGAATTACCTGGACTACATCGCCGAGCACGTGGAGGACTGGTCCTACCTCAAGTTCCCCTACTACAAGAAGTTGGGTTGGCCGCAGGGTGTGTACAGGGTGGCCCCGCTGGGCCGCCTCAACGTGGCCGATTGCATCAGCACGCCCATCGCCAACGAGGAATTCAAGAAGTTCAAAGCCCTTGCCGAGGGGCCGGTGGAGCCTTCGCTCTACATGCACTACGCCCGCCTCATCGAGGATATCTACGCTGCCGAGCGGGCCCGGGAACTCCTGGAGGACCCGGACATCCTCTCCACCGACATCATCGCCGAATCCACGGCCATCACCGGCGAGGGCGTGGGCGTGGTGGAGGCCCCGCGGGGCACCCTGTTCCACCATTACTGGACCGACGAGAAGGGTCAGATCACCAAGGTCAACCTCATTGTGGCCACGGGGAACAACAACTGGGCCATGAGCCACTCGGTGGAACTGGTGGCCAAGGAGTTCGTGGACGGCAAGAACCTCACCGAAGGGCAACTGAACCGGGTGGAGGCGGCCATCCGCGCCTACGACCCCTGCCTCTCCTGCTCCACCCACGCCATCGGCCAGATGCCCATGGTGGTGGAAGTCCGCGGGCTGGACGGGGAACTGATCCGCCGCATCCAGCGGGACTGAAGCCGGAACGCGCGTCTCGCCAACCCCTCCCAACCCCCTTGCCCGCCTCGGGCAGGCCCTCCTCCCTCCGACTGGCGGGGAGGGAAGGAACCGGGGGAAGGGAGGGGTTTGCCATTCTCTGGGGTGCTTATAGGCTCTGACAGCCTTCTGGTGCGGCAGACCGTAGGGCCACGCCTCCTGGCATGCCCTCTGCGCCGGGAAGAGCGGTTATCACCTTCCCTTTTGTAAGAACCAGACAGCCCTGGAAGAGGGCTCAGGGTCAGATTGACGCGCGCCCCTTTTTATGGTATCCTTTTGCCAGAAGGATGGTGCTGTTCCACGCGTGGAAGGGGGAGCGGGAATGAGCAGGAAGTGGTGCGCGGTCCTGGGGTGCGGCACGGCCCTGCTCCTGCTGGCGGCCTGCGCCGCGGCCACGCCGATGCCCGCACCGCCCACGCCCCTGGAAGGAGGTGCAGCGATGGCCCTGAAGGTGGAGAGCCCGGCCTTTTCCCCCGGCGGCGACATCCCCCGCCAGTACACCTGCGACGGCCCCGACCTCTCCCCGCCCCTGCAGTGGTCCGATCCTCCTGCCGGCACCCAGAGCCTGGCCCTCATCTGCGACGACCCCGACGCGCCGGCCGGGACGTGGGTCCACTGGGTTCTCTACCGCATCCCGGCCACGGCCCGGGGACTCCCGGAGGGGGTGCCCAAGCAGGAGACCCTCTCCGATGGCTCCCGGCAGGGGCGCAACGACTTCGGCAAGGTCGGCTACGGAGGCCCGTGCCCGCCCCGGGGCCCCAAACACCGCTACTTCTTCAAACTTTACGCCCTGGACACCGTGCCAGACCTCCCGCCTGGGGCGACCAAGGCCCAACTGCTCAGGGCCATGGAAGGGCACATCCTGGCCCAGGGCGAACTGATGGGGCGCTACGGCCGGTAGGGTGGTGAGCCGTGCCACTGGCGTACGACCGGGCCTGGCCAACGTAGCCCGCGCCCGAAACCGAACATCATCCCAGACCTGGAGGAACTGCCATGAGAGAGCCCACAGTCCGGACAACGCTGCGCGGGAAGGGAGTCACAGTGACCATCGGTGGAGGTGGCCCGACGGTCCTCATTGGCGAGCGGATCAACCCCACCGGCAAGAAGCGCCTGGCCGCCGCCCTGCAGGAAGGGGACCTGAGCCTGGTGCGGGAGGAGGCGGTGGCCCAGGTCCAGGCTGGCGCCGACATCATTGACGTGAACGTGGGGGCGGCCGGGGTGGACGAGGTAGCGCTCCTGCCCCGGGCGGTGCGCACGGTGGTGGAGGCCGTGGACGTCCCCATCTCCATTGACACGGCCAACCCCGACGCCCTGGCCGCGGCCCTGGAGGAACTGCGGCGCGCCGCGCCGGGGTCCAAGCCCCTGGTGAATTCCGTCAACGGCGAGGAGCGGTCCCTCGGGCGGGTGCTCCCGCTGGTCAAGGCGCATGGGGCAGCGGTCATCGCCCTGTGCATGGGCGACAAGGGCATCCCTCAGGATGCGGAGGGGCGCGTGGCCGTGGCCCGGGCCATCCTGGAGCGGGCCACGGGCCTGGGCATCCCCCAGGAGGATGTCCTGGTGGACTGCCTGGCCCTGACGGTGGGTGCAGACCACAGGGCAGGGCTCGTCACCCTGGGGGCGATAGAGCGGGTGAACCGCGAGTTCCGGGTCAACCAGACCCTGGGCGCGAGCAACGTCTCCTTCGGCATGCCGGAGCGGGACCTCCTGACCGGGGCCCTGCTGACGATGGCCGTTGCCGCGGGGGTGACGTGCCCCATCGTGGATGTGGCGAAGGTGCGGCCGTTCATCCTCGCCGCTGACCTCCTCCTGGGGGTAGACGAGTACGGGATGCGCTACATCCGGGCCTTCCGCCAGCGCCAGCAGAGGGGGTAGGCTGGAGGGAGCTCCTGCTTGATCTGGTGGTGCGCCGTGAGAACCTTTGAACAAATCCGGGCTGTGCTTGCTCAGCACCGGTTGTTGACGATATGGCATTCTGAGCAGAGCGAGGGGGAGGTAGGGGCGCACGGCCGTGCGCTCCTCCAACCCCACCCCCCTGGGCTCCCTCCCCGCATGTGGGGAAAGGGTTGAGGGAGGGGTGCTCAGAAGACCGCATTGTCAAAATTTCTGTGGTCAAGCATTGGATCGGAGTGGAGGATGAGGCAGGCCCAGTGGTTTGAGGAACCGGCGACCTGTCTGGGCGCCGAGGCGTTGCGATTAGAGCAGAAATACGCCCCCCGCATGCGCGAGGAGCTGAGGTTGGGCAACCTGGTATCCTATGTTGGCAACAAAGATGTCCCTATTCTGCGTCTGTACCGCTATAAAGAAGCCTTTGCCTTCCGGTTCGTGGACGAGTGGATTGCCCGCTTCAGATTGGGACCCCGCGACTATGTGTTGGATCCTTTCTGTGGGATGGGTACTACTCTCTTTTCGGCATCCTGCAGGGGGATACCCTCTCTCGGCATTGACCGTCTCCCCGTTGCCACCTTTATTGCCGGGACACTTCCTCTGTTCTTCCGGCTCCGTCCAGGAGATCTTTCGTCCACTTTTGAGCGGTTACGGAAAGAGGTCCCTGATGCCGAGCCAGCCCCTGTGGCGAGCGACGTCGCCATCATGTGTGTTGCCTTTCCCCCTGATGCGTTGCTGGTGCTACGCCAGTGGAAGGCGGTTATAGACTCTCTGGAATATCCGCTTAGAGACGTCTTCCTTCTCCTGTTCTTCTCCATCCTGGAGCCTTGTAGTTACACTTCCAAAGATGGCCAATTCCTTCGGCTGCGACGGGACAAGCGGACGGCCGACCCCGAGGAAGCGCTAGCAGGGAAGGTTCTGCAAGCCGAGAAAGACCTGCACCGAGTTCGGGCATTGGGCTGGACTGAGAGATTTCTGCCCTTCACAGTTTTTCTGGGAGATACCCGGATGCTGGAAGCGATACCACTGGAGCGTCCGCCAACGGCTATCATCACCTCTCCACCGTATGCTAACCGATACGATTACACGCGCACCTATTCGCTGGAACTCTGCTTCCATTTTGTGCGGGATTTCTCCGAATTGAAAAAACTGCGTCACCAGTTGCTCCGGTCTCACATTGAATCCCGGCTTGAGCCGCACGAAGAGGCACCTCATCCGGCCGTGCGGGAACTGGCGGATTTCCTGAGATCCCGGGGGAAAGCGTTGAACAATCCCCGGATTCCGGACATGTTGACGGCCTACTTCGTGGACATGCGAAAGACCATTCAGGAGTGGTGGAGGGTCCTCTCTCCTTCCGCAAAGATCGCCATGGTCGTGGACAACGTCCGGTTTGAAGGCCAGTTACTCCCGGTGGACCTCATTCTCTCTGAGATGGCGGAAGAAGAAGGTTTTGTGGTGGAGGAAATTATCGTCGCCCGATACAAAGGCAACAGTTCCCAACAAATGGGCCGATATGGGCGTGTCCCCGTGCGCGAAAGCGTGACGGTATGGAGGAAACCTGCATGAGCCTGGAGGCAGATCCTCACAGATGGTTTCTGGACCAATTGACCAAGAGCGAGTTCTTTCACCAGAAATTGCACGAATGGCAGATGCTTGATATCGCCGAGGCCATTGACTGTTTCCTTGGAGAGGCTCTGGAGTGGGATTTGCCTGCGTTGGGCATCTCCGAAGTGGCATGGAAGAAGGTCATTCACCGGGGAGTTAAGCCCGTCACGGTGTTTGCCCATCCAGAAGTTCTGATCCTCGTTCCCGGAGCGACAGCCTATTACCGCATGCTCTCTATGGTCTCACAGAAGTCTATGCACCGGGTAGGGCTGTCTACAAACCAGTACGAAGTGGGTTCAGCTGTCCCGAATAAAGACGCGGCCGGGCGTATCGCCCTTCATCTCAACAAGATTCTTAGCCGGTTGATTGAGCTTGATGAGCGGGTGGATCCACGGGAATTTGACCTATGGCGCGGCATGGCTGCTGGCACTCAGGCTCAAGGCTCCTGGCAGAACGCCAAAGGTGCAAAGGTAGATGCTGTGATCAAAGGTCTTATTCAACGAAGGCTTCGCGAGAAAGGGTGGGTGATCCGAGAAGCCGAGGGTGGAACGAGAATGGACCTTTCCGACGGGCGCGCAGTGTTCTTCGCCGACGAGCCTGATATCGCCGTTTACAGGGTGGACCAGATCCGAGCCGCCGTGGAGATTAAAGGCGGTATAGACCCTGCTGG
>JBMFPD010000173.1:0-7135 GCA_049969295.1 Anaerolineae bacterium
ACCCGCCCTTTGTGGGAATTCCACCACACGAAGGGCACGGAGAAATTTCCCCAAAGATCCTCTCCGTGCCCTTCGTGGCTTCTGGACGCTTCGCGATGGCGTAAGGGAATCACCACGGAAGGACAAGGAGATGTGTCCTTCGTGGTTTGTTCTGGCACCTGTCCGTACGCCCGATCGCGCGGGGCACCCACACCTCCGCGGAAACGGTGTGGGTGCCCCGCGGTCCCGGCCAGGCGCTCTAGCGCAGCCGGGAGATGAGGATGAGCGCCACCAAGACCACCCCGGCCACGATCAGAAGCCCGATGACGAGAGTGCGGGTGCTCAGGAGCCGGCTCTCCTCCCCGGTGAGCGGCGCCTGGGGGGCGGCCTCGCCGCCCGCGGGCGCGGAGGTGGGCGTGGCGGTTGCCACCATGGCCGCCGCAGTGGGGGTTGGCAAGGCCACGGTGGGCGTGTCCGTCGGAGGCGGCGGTGGCAGCGTCGGCGGTGCCTCCTCCGGCCAACAGGCCAGGATGGACACATCGTCCAGGTACATGCCGGCCCGGCCGCCCACGCCGTCGTTGACCACGGCGAAGTAGATGTCCAGGGTCCGGCCGGCATAGGGAGTCAGGTCCACTGTCTGCCACAGCCAGGTGCGGGCGTTGGACTGGGCCCACCACGGCTTGGCGATGACCCCATCTCGCCAGGACTCCAGGAGCACGAACTGCTGCTCATCCCGGCCGGCGTTGGGTTCCCAGATGGGGAAGTACCAGAAGAGAAGGCGGACGGTGCTCGCACCCGCCGGGATCTGCACCTGCTGCCGCACCGACGAGTAGGCGAACCGGTTGGGCAGGTTGGGCTGGAAGCCCAAGTACATGGACCAGGGCCCGGAGTGGTACTGGTCGCTGGCGTAGCGCGCCAGATAGGGCGTCTGCCCGGTGCGCCAGACGTCCTGGAGCGGGTCAAAGGACCCGTTCTGGACCAGTTCCTGGCAGCGCCCGGCCGGTGTGGGTGGGGGTGGCGCTCCCGGCGTGGGGGGCGTCACCGTCGGCGGAACGGGCCAGGTGGCCGTGGGCGTGGGCGATGGCGGCGGCGGAGGAGGAGGCGGCTGCCGGCAGATGACCAGGGACACATCGTCCAGGAACATGGCCGTCCGCTTCCCATTCCCATCGTTGTAGACGTTGAAGTAGAGTTCCACCCGCCGTCCCCGGTACGGGAGGAGGTCCAGGTCCTCGGAGAGCCAGACCTCCTCGTTCGCCTTCAGGCGGCGCCAGGGCGTCCCCACGGTGATTCCCGTGGCTGGGTCCAGCAGGGCCAGTTCCTGGTGGTCGTTGCCCGTTGTATCCTCCGACCAGGGCCAGTACCAAAAGCGAAGGCGGGCGTAGGCCGCCTCCTGGGGGATCTCCACCACCTGGCGGATGGCGGAGTGCGAGACCACGTCCGGCTGGGCCATGTTGCCCAGGAACATGGCCCGCCCACCGGAATGCCAGCGCTCCGTGGTGTAAGCGGCCGGCCGCGCATCCGGGGCGATGACCCACCCCTGGTTGTCCAGGAAGGAGCCGTTGATCACCCCTTCCCAGCAGGGCCAGACGGTCGGCGTGGGCGTGGGCCAGGGCGGCGGCATCGGCGTCCACGGAGGCGGGACCGGCGTCCACGGAGGGGGAGGCGGCCAGGGTGTCCAGGGCGGTGGAGAGGGCCAGGGCGTCCACGGAGGCGGGGACGGCCAGGGCGTCCAGGTGGGGGTGGGCACGACCGGCCAGGTGGGCGTGGGCGTGGCACCTGGCGGCACAGGGGTGGAGGTGGCTGTGGGCGGCGCGGGCGTGAACGTGGCCGTGGGTGGCACCGGGGTGAAGGTGGCTGTGGGCGCAGGCCCTGTGACGGCCAGTTCCACATGCTTGCGGTCGCCGTGGGCCGTCCACACTGGCTGGTCTGGGCCCAGGGGCGTGGCCGGCCGTCCGTTGATGGTAAAGGAGATGATGTCGCCGGGGTTGGCGCCCGGGCTTCCCTCGTAGGCCCGGTAGCAGGGGAGCAGACCGTACCACCCCACGGTGTGCACGACGAAGTACCCGCAGCGCACGCTGCCCGCCCAGGCTTCCACCACCGAGCCGATGGGCAAGGGGGCCCCATCCAGAGTAGAGTTCATCCCGTAGAAGTTGACCCACTCCGGCGAGGTCGCCTGGGTGCTGGTGGGCGCGGGAGTGGGCTGTGTGGCCTGGGGCGCGGTCGGCGTGGATGTGGGCACTGGCGTCCAGGTGGATGTGGGCACCGCGGTCTGTGTCGGGGTGGGGCTGGGCGGAGGCACAACCTGTGTGGGCGTGGGAACCGGGGAATCGGTCCAGCCGAGGGCGGAGGGGTGCTGTCCCAGCAGGAGCCAGCCCAGGGCCAGGAGCGCTCCAGCGCCCAGGATGGCCCAGTTGCGTATCTTCGGATTCATGTCCGTCCTCCTGCGTCCTTCACCTGCTCCCGGGGCGTCTGGCCTTCCGGGAAAAGGCTCGCCCATGCCATTTTACCATAACCTTGGGTGCGAGGGCAATGCCACCCGGCAAGCCGAGAGGGGGTTGCCCCTTGCCAGGCCCAGCGTGAACTGGCCCGGCAAGGGGCCCGCCAACACCCGCATCAGGGGAGAAATGCAAGTTGTATGCCAGAACGTTTGGGGGAGGGCGGCACACCACCCGCCCTCCCCCATGCACAAAGGGGGTGAGGGAACTGCACTCCCTACCGCACGGGCGGGAACTTCATGATGCGGTGGTTGCCCGAATCGGCCACGTAGAGGTTCCCAGCCCCGTCCACGGCGATGCCCACCGGCAGCCCGAAGGAGCGAGAATCGGTGCCGAAGAGGCCGAAGACCGCCACCACGTTCCCGTTCAGGTCAAAGACGAGGACGCGGTACCCTTCCGGGTCGGTGGCGTACAGGCGGTCGCCGTGGAGTGCCAGGTACGGCTTGTTGACCACGGACTGGCTCTCCCACCCCAGGATGGCCCACTCGGTGATGGGGGCGAAGAAGGGGTTGAGTTTCTGGATGCGGCGGTTCCAGGTGTCGGCCACGTAGACGTTCCCCTCGGCGTCCACGGCCAGGCCCACCGGCTCGTCGTAGCGGCCGGCCTCCACCCCGTAGCCGCCCCACTGGCCCAGGAACTCCCCATCGGGCGAGTACTTGATGATCCGCTTGTTGCCCGTGTCGGTGACAAGGAGGTTCCCCTCGGGGTCAAAGGCGATGGCCCGCGGCCCCCACAGCACCATCGGGTCGCCCAACTGGCCGTCGGTGCTGCCGAACTGGCCCCACTGGGCCAGGAACTCGCCCTCGGCGGTGAACTTCTGGATGCGGTGGTTCCAGGTATCGGCCACGTAGACGGTGCCGTCGGGGGCCACGGCGATGCCCCACGGTTCCTTGAAGTGGCCGGGGCTCACCCCCTCGCCGCCCCACTCCCGCAGGAACTGGCCCTGGGGCGAGAAGACCTGCACCCGGTGGTTCCCCGTGTCCAGAACGTAGAGGTTCCCTTCGGCGTCCACGGCCAGGTTGCGCGGGTCGCGGAACTGCCCTGGCCCCTGCCCCAGGCTGCCGAAGACAAGGGTCGCGTTCACGTCCCGGTGGGCCTTGACGTAGGGGTCCTCGGTGACCTCGGGCGCGGCCAGCGGTGCGGCGCCGTAGTCCCACAGTTGCTGGACCACGTCCTTCCGCACGTACAGGCGGAACTCATGCACCAGGGGCCACGCTTCCGTGGGCGTGGTGTGCTTGCGGTAGAGGAGGATGTCCCACAGGACCTTGCGCTTGGCCGGGTCGGTGAGGTACGACAGGGCCTCGGACACCGTCAGCCCCTTGTACCCTTCTTTGGGCCACCAGATCAGGCGCCGCTTGAACTGGTAGTAGCGGTTGCCGAGGAAGGGCTTGACCTTGTCCCAGTTCTTGCTGCCGACGAGGATGACGGGCGCGTCCAGGGCTTCCTTGTTGGGCTGCGCGCCCCAGTAGACCTTGTTGGGGTAGAGCCGCAGGTACCACTCAAAGGGCCAGGTGGAGTCATCGTCGTAGGAGATGCGGATGCTGCGGTCCCCGTAGAGGCGCATGGAGAGGGCCTCAATCTCCCGCATGGTCAGTTTGATGTCCGGCGTGGCGTGCGCGTAGACCAGGGACTCGGTGGCGTAGTCGTAGTTCACGTAGTTCAGCATCCAGGCGGCCCGGAGGGTGAAGAGGGCGAGGACGATCCAGACGGTGAGGAAGAGGACCCGCAGGGTATTTCCACCTCCAAGCCTCCGCACCGCCTTCACCAGCAGGTAGATGAGGAAGACGGCCACCAGGAGGGCCAGGAGCCACTCCATGCTGTCGCTCAGTTGCTCCAGGCTCTTGCCGCGGAAGGGCTGCGTCACGAGGAGGACGTACAGGGCCATCCCCAGGAGCGGCACGCCCAGGAGGACGTAGGGCATCCCCCGCCGCCAGAGGTCCCGCCAGTCCACGCGGCCCAGCACGGCGTCCACCCACCGCCCCGCGAGGAGGGACATGGGCAGGCTGAAATGCACCGTGAGCCAGGGCATCTTCTCCCCGGCGTAGGAGTAGATGGCCCAGGTCAGGGCCACCCACCAGGCCAGGAACAGGGTGAAGAGGCCCCGGGTGGAAAGGCCGAGGGCCACAGGCGGCTGCGCCTCGCCCCCCTCAAGCCCCCTGCGCCCCCGGGCCACCACGTAGCCGACCCCGCCCAGGCTGAAGACGAGGGGCAGGAACTCGTACATGGGGATCAGGATCAGGTAGTAGTACCACGGCTGGTCGCCCCGCTGCACGCCGTGCTGCTCCAGCCAGTAGCCCAGGGAGCCGACGAAGCCAGTAGCGAACCCCCGGCCGTTGGTGAAGAAGGTGGTGAAGAGGAGGGTCATGATGAGGTAGGCCGTCCCCGCGATCACGGGCCAGCGGCGGCGGTCCCACCAGAGGCCTATGCCGATCGCCACCAGCGCGAACCCGAGGAAGACCACCCCCGAGCGCAAGATGCCCCTGTCGCTGTAGTCCAAGGGGTTGAAGCCGAGGACCTTGGTGAGGAAGGGCGAGAGGAGGGGCAGGCTCAGGGTCCCCAGGACGACCGTCGCGTCCAGGAGGCGCGAGCCCTGGGGCGGAAGGCGGCGGCCCTCCCGCCACCACTCCAGGGCGAAGCACCCGGCGACGAAGAGGCCCAGGATGGCCATGTAGATGAACGAGACCTCCTTGGTGCAGAAGACGAAGCCGATGGCCGCGCCTGCGGCCCAGAGCCAACGGTCCTTTCCCTCTTCCAGGTAGCGGAACAGGAAGAGGATGACCAGCGTGGCAAAGGTGGCGGCGAAGATGTCGTGGCGGATGTAGCGGGAGTGGAAGAAGATGGTCGGCGAGAGGAAGAGCATCAGGGAAGCAGCGAACGCGCCCAGCCGCCCCAGCCAACGCCGCATGAAGTAGGGGAGGAGGACCAGGAGCGTTCCCAGGAGGGCCGGGGCCAGCCGCCCGGTGAAGTCGTTGTCCCCGAAGAGGAGGTAGATGAGGGCGTTGATGTGGAAAAGGAACGGCCCGTGCATCATGGGGTCGTGCTGGTACCCTTCGCCCGCGTAGAGTTTCCACGAGTAGACCACGTGCAGGCTCTCGTCGTGGCTCATGGCCCGGTCGCCCAGGCCCCAGAGGCGCGTGGCCAGGGTCAGCACGCCCAGGAGCACGTACAGCCACTGCTCCACACTCAGCGAGAGCACGGCCGCCAGGGGCCGCTCCCAGAAGGGTTCTCTCTCGTCCACCGTTGTCTCACGCATGGTCGTCACCTCACCTGCGCATCTTGCGGTTCTAGGGGCGGGCACGGGGGCCCGCCCCGACCTCACCCCTACCCCCTGGCCCCCCTTCCCCTCTCCGGCTCGGAGAGGGGAAGGGGGCTGGGGGATGAGGAGAGGTAATAGGTAGCAGGCGCCGGATCTCCCCCTACTGCCCCAGAGGGGGCGTCGTCGGCACCCAGAGCACCAGCGTGTCCTTGTCCTGCGAGACCACGTTGTCCCGGAAGAGGAGCCACCGCACCAGGTCCTTGCCCTGCAAGCGGCCCGGCAGGCCCCGCTGCGCGATCTGGAAGTCCTGGCCGGTGAAGGTCTCCCCCAGGGGGAGCTGGCGGTCGGCCGGGGCCAGGACCACACCCGCCGCCGGCGGGGCGGCCAGGCCGGGCACGAAACGCACCTCGCGGAACTCCCGCAGGTACCACTGGAGGAGGGGGCGGTCGTACCCCACCACCGTCACCGGCAGGGCGTGGATGTCCGTGTGCCGCTGGACCGAGAGGCGCTGGAGCCACGCCAGGAGGTCCCGCATGCCCGGCAGGGTCTGCTCGCCCACGAACCCCTCAAGGCGGCTGGGCTCGTGGTTGTAGTTCAGGTTGCCGGCCACCGAGCCCTGGGCCACAGCCGCCCAGAGGAGAAAGAAGAGGGCGAGCCCCCGCAGAGCCACCCCCTGCCCATGCCACGCTCCCCAGAGGGCCGCAAGCCCCAGGAGCACCACCGCCGGCACCCCGGCGAGGATGAGGTAACGGCCGTCCCCGCTCAGGGTGTACGCGCTCACCTGTACGTAGGCGAAGATGCCCAGGGCCACGGCGAAGAGGAGAAGTCCCCCTTCGGCCGCCCACGAGCCCCGCTCCCGCAGATGCCGGGCGAAGGCATCCAGGGCTTGCCCGGTCAGGAGGGCCAGGGGGATGAGCACGGCGACCAGGTCGTCTGGGGCACGCCCGCCCGCAGCCGCCCCGACAAGGAGGGCGAAAGCCGCCCACCACCCCAGGAAGAGGCCCAGGGGGTCCCGACGGCGCACCGCCAGGGCCAGCCCCGCCACCCCCCCGAGGAGGATGAGGGGCTCCTGGAGCACGAGGAGGCGCGGCACCCAGTGCCAGGGGTAGGCCGGCGCTTCCCCGAAGCGGGCGAACCAGCCCGCCAGGAGGTCGGCGGCCAGCCCCAGCCCGATGGGGCGCAGGGTGAAGGCCGTCGCCACGAGGAGGAAGGCGGCGCCCCCCACCAGGAGCGCCTGGCGCGCCCGGCCAGCCTCGGCTCGCTCGGCGCGTCCCCAGGGCGCGAGGAAGGAGCGCCCTGGGAAGCGGTCGCCCCACCCCCACGCAGCCCCTTCCCAGACCGCGAGGGCGAAGAAGACCGTCCAGGCCCCGGAGCCGGCGCAGAGGGCGAGCGCCGCGGCTGCCGC
>JBMFPD010000174.1:0-7134 GCA_049969295.1 Anaerolineae bacterium
GCCTCGTGGTGGGGGACCTCCTGGGGCTTGGCTGGGCCCACGGCCTTGCGGTGGGGGTCCTGGCCTCCACAGTCGCCCCCTTCGGGGACCTGGCGGTCTCCCTGTTCAAGCGGCAGGTGGGGGTGAAGGATACCGGTCGCCTCCTTCCCGGCCACGGCGGGATGTGGGACCGGCTGGATAGCCCCCTCTTCGTGGTTCCGACCGTGTACTTCTACGCCCTCTGGTTCGGCACGTGAGGCAGGGAGGAGGTCAAGGTGAACGGACAGGTCGCAAAAGAGGCCGACCGACTGTACCGGCGGGTGGTGAACGCCTGGTGCATGTACGACTGGGCCGATTCCGCCTTCGCCACCACCATCATGGCTGCCGTGCTCCCGCCCTTCTATCACCAGGTGGCCGCGGCTACCCTGCCGGGCCACGTGGCCACGGCCTATTGGGGGTACACAGCCTCCATCGCCATGCTGGTCATCGCCATCGCCGCGCCCATCCTGGGGGCCATTGCCGACTACTCGGCGGCCAAGAAGCGGTTCCTCGCTGCCTTCACGGCCCTGGGGATCTTGGCCACGGCCTGCCTGTACGGGGTGAGCACCGGCGACTGGCTCCTGGCCTCCATGCTCTACATCCTGGGCGATGTGGGGTTCGGCGGGGCCGACATCTTCTACAACGCGCTCCTCCCCCACGTCGCCCGACCGGATGAGATTGACCAGGTCTCCACCAAGGGGTACGCCCTCGGGTACCTGGGTGGGGGCATCCTCCTGGCCATCAACCTGGCCTGGATCCTGTTCCCCAGGGCCTTCTTCCTGCCCAACGCCGAGGTGGCCACCCGCCTCTCTTTCATCAGCGTGGCGGTCTGGTGGGCTGTCTTCTCCCTCCCTCTCTTCCGGTGGGTGCCGGAGCCGCGTGGGACGGGGATGGCCGGCCCCCGGGTCAACCCCGTGGTGGGGGGCCTCCGCCAGTTGGCCATAACCTTCCGCGAGATCTCCCAGTACCGCGAGGTGCTGAAGTTCCTCATCGCCTTCTGG
The DNA here is from genome assembly GCA_049969295.1 of Anaerolineae bacterium. Classification (GTDB taxonomy): domain Bacteria; phylum Chloroflexota; class Anaerolineae; order DTPP01; family DTPP01; genus DAOTYM01. The sequence continues at coordinate 1,020 of JBMFPD010000174.1, forward strand.
CTCTACAATGACGGCATCGGCACCATCATCAAGATGGCCACCATCTACGGCGCGGAGATCGGCATCGGGCAGACGGACCTCATCGCCGCGCTCCTCCTGACGCAGTTCGTGGGCATCCCCTTCAGCCTGGCCTTCGGCCGGCTGGCCAGGCGGCTGGGGGCCAAGCGGTCGGTGCTCCTGGGGCTCCTGGTCTACACCCTTATCAGCATCCTGGGCTACTTCATGACCACGGCCTGGCAGTTCTACGTGCTGGCGGTGATGGTTGGCTTTGTGCAGGGCGGGACGCAGGCCCTGAGCCGCTCCCTGTTCGGGACGATGATCCCCAAGACGCGGACGGCGGAGTTCTTCGGCTTCTACAACATCAGTTCCAAGTTCGCCGGCATCGCGGGCCCCTTCGTCTTCGCCCTGGTGAGCCAGTTGACCGGCACAAGCCGCCTGAGCGTGGTCTCGCTCATCTTCTTCTTCATCGTCGGAGGGCTGCTCCTCACCCGGGTGGATGTGGAAGAGGGGACCCGGGTGGCGAGGGCGGTAGAAGCGGCCGCTTCGGAGTAGGGGACCACACCACGAAGCACACGAAGGGTGTAGAGGATTTCTTCCCTCTGAGTCCTCTGCGTCCTTCGTGGTGCGGATAGACCTCTCCTATCCGCCGGCCCCTTCCCTCCCCGGGCGGCAAGTGGCAGGGTGAGGCATCCCCCTTCCCTCTCCGTGTCGGAGAGGGGAAGAGGGTCAGGGGGTAGGGGTGAGGGTTGAGAGGAGCGTTCCATGTCCGAGAAGAAGATCTACCTGGCCCTGGCCATCCACAACCACCAACCAGTGGGCAACTTTGACCACGTCTTTGAGGAGGCGTACCGGAAGGCCTACCTCCCTATGGTGGAGGCCCTGGAACGCTACCCCCATGTACGCCTGGCCCTGCACTATACTGGCCCCCTGCGGGACTGGCTGGTGGCGCACCACCCGGACTTCCTGCCCCGCGTGCGGGCCCTAGTGGCACGTGGGCAGGCGGAGGTGATGACCGGCGGCTACTACGAGCCGATCCTCGTCTCCATCCCCGACGCGGATAAGCAAGGCCAGGTCCGCAAACTGACGGCGGCCGTCTGGGAGGACTTCGGCTACCGCGCCACAGGGGCCTGGTTGGCGGAGCGGGTGTGGGAACCGCACCTGGCCAAACCTCTGGCCGAGGCCGGGGTCCAGTACACCATCGTGGACGACACCCACTTCAAGCACGTGGGCCTGGGGGACGAGGACCTCTTCGGCTACTACGTGACGGAGGAGCAGGGGACGACCCTGAAGATCTTCGGCACCTCCAAGCACCTGCGCTACACCATCCCCTGGGCCCCTGTGGAGGAGGTCATCGCTTGGCTCTGGGAAATGGCCGATGCGAGCGGACGCAAGGTCGCCGTCATGGGGGACGACGGGGAGAAATTCGGCCTGTGGCCGGGGACCTACACCCACTGCTGGGCTCCGGAAGGGGGCGGGCCTGGCTGGGTGGAGCGCTTCTTCCAGGCCCTGGCGGAAGAGGCTTCCTGGCTCCAGACCATCCCGCCGGGGGAGTTCGCCGCCCGCTTCCCGGCCCTGGGCCGCATCTACCTCCCCACTGCCTCCTACGACGAGATGACGGAGTGGGCCCTCCCCGCACCCCTGGCCGGCGAGATCGTGCGCCTCAAGCATCGCCTCCAGGAGGAAGAGAGGCAGGATGTGCTGCGCTTCGTGCGGGGCGGCTTCTGGCGCTACTTCCTGGTCAAGTACCCGGAGATCAACACCATGCACAAGAAGATGCTCCGGGTGAGCCGGAAGGCCCACGCCCTGGCCGCGAGCCCTGAGGGCAGGGCCGATCGCCTCCAGGAGGCCCTGGACCACCTCTGGGCCGGCCAGTGCAACTGACCCTATTGGCATGGTGTCTTCGGGGGGAGCTACCTCTTCCACATCCGCAGCGCCAACTTCGCCCACCTCATCCAGGCCGAATCCCTGCTGGACGAGATGGCCCACGGCCAGGAGCCCTGGCTTGCCTGGGAGCGGGAGGATTTTGACTGCGATGGCGCCGAGGAACTTCTGGTCTCCGGAAGCGCCCAGAACCTCTACCTGGACCTGGAAGAGGGGGGCAGCCTGGTAGAGTGGGACTGGCGGGCGCGGGCCGTGAACCTCCTGAACGTCCTGGGACGGCGGCGGGAAGGGTACCACCAAGACCTGGTGGACGCTGCCCGCGAGGGGCGCGTCCTCCTCCCGGGCCAGGTGCAGGGGCTGGAGACCATCCACACCACCCTGGTCCGGGCCAAGGAGCCGGGCCTGGAGCAGTTCCTCTTCCAAGACTGGTACCGCCGTGCCACCCTGCTGGACCACTTCCTCCGGCCCGAAGAGACGGCCGAGGCCTTCTACCGCGGCACCTTCGCCGAGGAGGGGGACTTCGTGAACCAGCCCTATGCCGCAAAGGTGGAGGGAGGCCAGGGCGGGGGGCTCCTCCTACGCCTGTGGCGGGATGGCCATGTCTGGCAAGAGGAGGAACGCCTGCCAGTGCGGGTGGAAAAACGCCTGGCGTTGGTCCCGGGCGAGGCCGGTCTGGAGGTGACCTACCGCATCACCAACCAGGGAGGGAAGCCGCTGGAGGCGCGTTTCGGCGTGGAGACCAACTGGGCCACCCTGGGCGGCAACGGGCCCCACGCCTGGTACGCTCTCCCCGGGGGCGTGCGGGCGGGGCTGGCGGCCCGGGGCGAGTGGGAGGCCGTGGCCGCCTTCCGCATGGTCGTGGCATGGGCAGGGTGGCAGGTGGACGTCCGCCTGGAGCCTCCAGCGGCCCTCTGGACTTTCCCCCTGGAGACGGTGAGCAACTCCGAGGCTGGCTTTGAGCGGGTCTACCAGGGCTCCTGTGCGGTGCCTACCTGGGCCCTGCGCCTGGAACCCGGCGCGGCCTGGGAAGGGCGCTTGCGCTTCGCCCTCCTGCCGTGGGCGGAGTAGGGCCCTGGGAGCAGCCTTCTGGCTTCGGGAGCGCGTGGAGGGTCAGGGGCTTTCTTCCACCCCTGTGATCTCAACATAGGGGAAGGTCTCCACCTGGACGCTCCCCGGACAGCCGATCTCGCCGCTGAAGATCCGGATGTAGCCCGTGAAGGTCCGCAGGCCGTCGGGGTCGTACATGCGGAAGTTGGGAGGAGGCGTCCACCTGACCTCGGCGGTGATGCGGCCGCCCTCCGCATCCACAAAGACCGTCCTGCGGTCCAGTCCCACGTAGCCGGGACACAGAGGAAAGGTGGCCACCATGGTGCCGTGGCCTCTCAGGCGCACGGGACGGTCCCGGAACGCCTCCGGGTTGCGCGTGACCTCGGCCACGGAAACCAGAGGTGTGCCCCGCGCGGCGCACCCGGCCAGGAGGGACACGAGGGCCAGGGCCGAGAAGGCCAGGCGCAACTGGCTGGGAAATTTCTTTCGCCCTTCGCCTGCCATCGTCCAATTCCTCCGGTCGCGCTTTCCCGCGGCTGTGGTGTGGAACGCGTTCATCCTGTGCCCAAGTATACCGTGCCGGGGGCGTCTTGTAAAGACCCCCTGTGCCACACTGCTCAGGGCTGTCTCGTTTTTACAAAAGGGGAGGCTATCACCGCTCTTCCTGGCGCTGCCTTCGGCGGCACCCCTTCCCTCCCCGATGCGGGGAGGGAAGGGGTGGGGGGATGGGAGAGGTTGGTCTTCCCGCGTCCCCGACTCACCAACACAAGATGCAACCGCAACGAAGGCTATCACCGCTCTTCCCGGCGCAGGGGGGCACGCCAGGAGGCGTGCCCTACGGTCTGCTCACCAACACAAGATGCAACCGCAAGGCGGGAGGCGGAAACCTGACACCCTTCCCTTGCGTCTGATATATGGAGCGAGGTGCGACCTGAGGCTCTCTCCTGGGAGCCAGGATCAGAGGAGAACGCTGTGAGCAGCAAGAGGAAGTTCCATTGTCGCGGGTTGGCCGTTGCTCTGGGGATCGCGCTGGTGTGCCTGGGGCTTCTCTGGGCAGGGCTGATGGTTTCGGGGGCCTGGGCAGAGGCCCCGCTCCCCTCTGGGGGGCGCGTGCCTGGCCAGGTCATTGTCAAGTGGCGGGAGGGCCTGGAAGCGGCCGCCGCCGAGGCGTTCCTTTTGGAGAAGGGCGCCAGGGTCCTGAAACAAGTGGAGGGACAGGACCTCGCCCTGGTGGCCGTGCCCCCTGGCCAGGAGGATGCTTTCCTCCGGGCTGTGGCCGGCGACCCACGCGTGGCCTACGCTGAGCCCAACCGCTGGCTCTACGCCTGTGGCGTGCCCGACGACCCCTACTGGACCTCTCAGTGGAACATGGTGCTGATCCAGGCTCCAGCAGCCTGGGATGTGGTCACCGGCACGGCCCAGGTGGTGATCGCCTTCATAGATACAGGGCTGAACCAGACCCATCCGGAGTTCGCTGGACGGGTGCTGCAGGGGTACGACTACGTGAACGGGGATACCGACCCGGAGGACGACAACGGCCACGGGACCCATGCTGCAGGGATCGCCCTGGCCCAGGGGAACAACAGCCGCGGCGTGGCTGGGGTGAACTGGAACGCCCGCATCCTGCCCCTGAAGGTGCTGGATGCCAGCGGGCGCGGCACATATTTTAACACCGTGAGCGCCATCTACTTCGCGACGAACCAGGGAGCCCGCATCCTGAACCTGAGCCTGGGCGGCCCGGACCCCTCTCCCTCGCTGCACGAGGCGGTGCGGTACGCCGTCCAGAACGGGGCCCTGGTCTTCGCCGCCGCGGGGAACGACGGGGGCCCGGTCCTCTACCCGGCAGCCTACGACGAGGCCATCGCTGTGGCCGCCACCAGCGCCTGGGATGAGCGCGCCGCCTACTCCAACTACGGCCCGGCGGTGGACATCGCCGCGCCAGGTGGCACTTCGGGCATGCCCATCTACAGCACCTGGCTGGGCGGTGGATACGGCACCCGGTATGGGACGTCCATGGCCGCGCCCCACGTGGCAGGGCTGGCCGGGCTCCTCTGGGCAGCCAATCCCACCCTGAGCGCAGACCAGGTCTGGGCCCTGATCCGGGATACGGCGGACAAGGTGGGCACCATTCCTTACACGGGCGGCCGCAACGACTACCTGGGGTACGGCCGCATCAACGCCCAGGCCGCGGTGCGGCGCGCCGACCCGCCGATCCTGCGGGTGGCCCCTGGGGAACTCTGGTTCCTGATGGACGACGCCTGGACGCCGCCCGCCCAGGCCATCGCCATCGGCAACGGGTCTCGCCATATCCCCCTCACCTGGGAGGCCGCGGTGACGGGCGGTCCCAGGTGGGTGCAGGCCCTGCCGCCCCTCAGCGGGACCCTGGCGGGTGGCCTCACCCACACCCTGTGGGTTGGGGTGGACCGGTCAAGCCTTTCCTACGGGACCTACACGGGGCGGGTCCGGGTGAGCAGCACGACGCCGGACGTGCAGGGCAGCCCTCAGGGGGTGTGGGTGCGCCTGACCTACGTGCGGAACCTTTCCCACCTCTACCTGCCGCTCCTCCTCTCCACGCCTCCGGAGCCGGAGGGGTACCTGTGGCTGGATGCCTCCGCGGGCGGCACGGCCATCACCCTGGGCGACGACGACGCAGTCCAGGTCACGCTCCCCTTCCCCTTCCGTTTCTACGGCCAGACCTACCCCTCCATCTGGGTCTCGGCCAACGGCTTCGCCAGTTTCGGCACGGGGTACGGCGGCCCCCCCTACTACAACAACCATTGCCTGCCCAACTCCAGCCCGCCCAACAACGCCATCTACGCCTTCTGGGACGACCTGGACCCCTCGCTGGAGGGAGGGGTGTACGTCAAACCCTTCGGCGCCGATACGTTCGTCATAGAGTGGCAGGGGGTGCCCAAGTACGGCTCCGTGAGCCGGGAAACCTTTGAGATCGTCCTCAAGGCCGACGGCCGCATCAAGTTGCAGTACAAGGAGGTGGGCACCACAGGGTCCAGCACGGTAGGGGTGGAGAACGCCCTGGGCAACCGGGCCCAGCAGTACCTCTGCAACGGGGTCGGGGGCGATCTGACGAACGAGATGGCCCTCTGGTTCACCACGGATTAGGGCAACCGCAACCAGCGTTGGACTCGGTTGCACCTTTTGTTGGTTGTTGGTGGCCGATGACCTTGTG
>JBMFPD010000175.1:0-7077 GCA_049969295.1 Anaerolineae bacterium
GGAGCGCCTGTTCAACGTGACCTGGGGCCAGGCAGCGCGCCAGGTCTACCCCGTCTCCATCCGTGTGCGCGCGTTCAACCGGGGCGGGCTCCTGCGCGATGTGGCCGCCGTGGTCGCCGACGAGGGGATTGACATGAGCGCGGCCCAGGCCACCGTGGACCAGAAGGAGAACCTCGCCTACATCACCGCCACCCTGCAGGTGGCAAGCGCCAGCCAACTGAGCAAAGTCCTGGCGAAAATAGAGCGCATCCCCAACGTCATTGAGGCCGTGCGCGTCAAGGCGTGAGGGTCCAGCAGACATCCGCCTCCTGGACCCAGCCGTTGGCAAAGCCCAGCCTCTCCACGGCGCGGATGGCCCTCTCGTACTCCTCAGGGGTCACGGGCCGGCCCAGCACCGGGTCCCCCACAGCACAGTAGGCCGGGAAGTACTGCCCCATCAGGCTCACGTGGACCTCTGTCCCCAGGTGCTCGGCGATCCAGGCGAAGACGGCCTCCGTGCCGGCCAGGCCCTGGGGCAGCACCAGGTGCCGGATGATGAGGCCGCGGCGGGCGATCCCCTGGGCGTCCAGGTGCAGGTCGGGCCCCACCTGCCTGTACATCTCCAGGAGCGCCAGGCGGTTGTGGCGCACGTACTCCCGGAACCCTGAGAGGCGTGTCGCCACCTCCTCGTCGGCGTACTTGGCGTCTGGCAGGTAGATGTCCACCACACCATCCAGGAGGCGGAGCACCTCCACCTGTTCGTAGCCGCTCGTGTTGTACACCAGGGGGATGCGCAGGCCTGCCGTGGCCGCGACCTCCAGGGCGGCCAGCCACTGGGGCACGAAGTGGGTCCCAGAGACCAGGTTGATGTTGTGCGCGCCGCGGCACTGGAGTTCCAGCATCATCTCCGCCAGGCGCGTGGCGGAGACCTCCTGGCCGTGGTGCAACTGGCTGATGGGGTAGTTCTGGCAGAAGAGGCAGCGCCCGGTGCAGCCGGAGACGAAGAGGGTACCGGAGCCACGCCAGCCGCTGATGGGCGGCTCTTCCCAGGGGTGGAGGGTCCAACTGGAGAGACGGACCGTCTCTCCCTCACCGCAGGCCCCCCGCTGCCCGGCCAGGCGGTCCACGCCGCACTCGCGCGGGCAGAGACGGCACGCCCGCAGGAGTTCGTAAGCCGCGGCCACGCGCCGCCGCAGTTCCCCGCTCTCCAGGAGGCGGCGGTAGGAAGGCGCGGGCGCCTCTGGCCCGCGCCGCTCCCGCACCCCTGCGCGCAGCGCGGCTCCTCGCCTCTCCGTGGTGGCCATGCCCCCCTCACCGGTGCAGCGCGGCCACCCGCTTCCAGGAGGGCACCTCCGCCTCCTCCAGCGCCTCCAGGGTGCCGCGCAGTTCAAAGATCTGGTCGCGGAGCGCCGCCGCCTTCTCAAACTCCAGGGCCGCAGCCGCAGCCTTCATCTGCTTCTCCAGTTCCTTGATGAGACGGGCGATCTCCTCCTTGGGCAGGGCACCCACGCCCACCACTTCCTCGCGCTCGCGCCGCTGCGTCCGCACGCGGTCCGTCAGGTCCCGCACCTCCTTGACCACGCTGGCCGGCTGGATGCCGTGGGCCTCGTTGTAGGCCATCTGGATGCGGCGCCGCCGTTCCGTCTCTTCAATGGCCCGGCGCATGGACTCGGTGATGGTGTCGGCGTACATGATGGCCTTGCCGTGGATGTGCCGCGCGGCCCGGCCGATGGTCTGGATGAGGGCCTGCTCCGAACGGAGGAACCCTTCCTTGTCCGCGTCCAGGATGGCCACCAGGGAGACCTCCGGCAGGTCCAGCCCCTCCCGCAGGAGGTTGATCCCCACCACCACGTCGTAGACGCCCAGGCGCAGGTCCCGCAGGATCTCCACCCGCTCAATAGTCTGGATCTCCGAGTGCAGGTAGTGGACCTTGATGCCCAGTTCGGCCAGGTAGTCGGCCAGGTCCTCGGCCATGCGCTTGGTGAGGGTGGTCACGAGGACGCGCTCGCCCCGCCGCACCCGCTCGCGGATCTCGCCCACCAGGTCCTCAATCTGGCCCTCCGTGGGCCTGACCTCCACCTCGGGGTCCACCAGGCCCGTGGGGCGGATGATCTGCTCCACCACCTGCTGGGACTTCTCCAGTTCGTAGGGCCCTGGCGTGGCCGAGGTGTAGATGACCTGGTTCACCCGCTCCTCAAACTCCTCAAAGGTGAGGGGGCGGTTGTCCAGGGCCGAGGGGAGGCGGAAGCCGTATTCCACCAGGACCTCCTTGCGGGAGCGGTCGCCGTTGTACATCCCGTGCAGTTGCGGGATGGTCATGTGCGACTCGTCCACGAAGAGGAGGTAGTCGTCCGGGAAGTAGTCCAGGAGCGTCCAAGGCGGGCTGCCGGGCGGCCGGCCCGAGAGGTGGCGGGAGTAGTTCTCAATCCCGGAGCAGTAGCCGACGGTGCGGATCATCTCCAGGTCGTAGCGGGTCCGCTGCTCCAGCCGCTGGGCCTCCAGGAGTTTGCCCTGGGCCCGCAGTTCCGCCAGCCGCTCCTCCAGTTCCTCTTCAATGTCCCGCAGAGCCTGCTCCAGACGGTCCTCCGGGGTGATGAAGTGCTTGGCCGGGAAGATGGCCACCTGGTCCCGCTCCCCCAGGATCTCGCCGGTCAGGGGGTCAATCTGGAGGATGCGCTCCACCTCGTCGCCCCAGAACTGGATGCGGTAGGCCAGGTGGTCGTAGGCGGGCTGGATCTCCAGCGTATCCCCCCGGACGCGGAAGGTGCCCCGGGCGATCTCCAGGTCGTTGCGGGTGTAGTGGATGTCCACCAGTTGGCGCAGGAGTTTCTGGCGCCGGCGGACCTCTCCCTTCTGGATCGTGACCACCACCCGCCCGTACTCCTCCGGGCTGCCCAGGCCGTAGATGCAGGAGACGGAGGCGACGATGATCACGTCCCGCCGCGTCAGGAGGGCAGCGGTGGCGGCCAGCCGCAGCCGGTCAATCTCCTCGTTGATGTCGGCGTCCTTCTCAATGTAGGTATCGGTGTGGGGCAGGTAGGCTTCCGGCTGGTAGTAGTCGTAGTACGAGACGAAGTACTCCACGGCGTTGTAAGGGAAGAACTCCCGGAACTCAGCGTAGAGTTGCGCCGCCAGGGTCTTGTTGTGCGCGATGACCAGGGTCGGGCGCTGGACCTGCTCAATGATGTTGGCCATGACGAAGGTCTTGCCCGTCCCTGTCGCACCCAACAGGGTCTGGTGTTTGTACCCCTTGCGCAGGCCCTCCACCAGTTTGGCGATGGCCTGGGGCTGATCGCCTGTGGGTTGGAAATCCGAGACCAGTTTGAACCGTTCCACTGCACCACCCCCGAAGGCTGGGGCACTCATGTTGGGGCGGCTCGCCTGCGCCGCCCCTGCTGCTGCACCACATTGGCTGTTGATGATACATCATTCTGAGCAAAGCGGCAGGGAGGTCGGGGTGCACGGCCGTTAAACATTGTACACGAAGGAAAGCCCCTGCGCAATTGGCAGTCGGACTCCAGACAGGACCGATTCATTGACAGCCTTCTGGCGCGGCAAGCCGTAGGGTCCACCTCCTGGCGTGCCCCCCGCGCCGGGAAGAGCGGTTATCACCTTCCCTTTTGTAAAAACGAGACAGCCCTGGGATCCCAGAAAGCCCCGCGGCTCGGCTCCTGTTTGACAGGCACTCCCCCTGGGGCGTAGAATGCCCTGGGGAGCGGGCCGCCCGCTCCCGCAGCCCACACCACCCTGGCAAGGAGCGCACGAGTCATCATGCCTGCACTGAACCCACAGGCCCTCGTGGATTACCACATGCACACCCACCTGTGCCCGGATGGGCACGATCCGGCCGAGGCGATGGCCCTGGCCGCGGTGCGCATGGGCCTCACGGAGATCGGCATCAGCGAGCACCTGGACACCAGCCCTCACGACGAGGGATACGGCTGTTACGACGACGCCGCGGTGGAGGAAGCCCTGGCCCGTGCCCGCGAGGTGGTGCACGGCCGTCTCGTCATCCGCAAGGGGGTGGAGGTCTGCTACCAGCCCGCCCTGGAAGAGGCGGCACGGCAGGCCCTCGCCCAGTGCAACCATGTGGACTACGTCATCGGCTCCGTGCACTACTTGGACTCCCGGTACCCGCCCCCCGAGGCCTTCGCCGAGCCCCACCGGGATGCCACCTACCGCCGCTACATCCTGGACTGCCTGCGCCTGGTGGAGAGCGGCCTCTGCGACATCCTGGGGCACTTTGAGTACCTGCGCCGCCACGACGGCCGGGCTGGCTTCTCTTACGACCCCCAGCGCTACAGGGATGAGGTGGAGGCGGTTCTGCGCGCCGTGGTGGAACGGGGCGTGGTCCTGGAGGTGAACTCCAGCGGCCTGCGCCGGCCGGGGGAGCACTGGTATCCCTCCCCCTGGACCCTGGAGCGGTACCGTGCCCTGGGCGGCGAGGCGGTCACCCTCGGCTCAGACGCGCACCGGGCGGACGACGTCGCGGCCGGCATCGGCCGGGCCCTGGCCCTCCTCCAGGACCTGGGCTTCCGCTATGTGGTGACGTTCAAGGAGCGGCGACGCCGCTGGGTGACCATAGACCGCTTCGGCCCCTGAGCCCCGGCGTCCCCGTGCTCAGGCCGGTCGCAGACGCCACACGCCGTCCCGCGTCTCCCAGCGGATGCGCCCCGCTTCCTCCAGAAGGTCCAGGTGCCCCACCACCTCCGAGACGGCCAGGAACGCGTCCACCGGGGAAAGGGCGGGGAACAGACGCTGACAGAGGGCGTACACAGTGTCCGCGCCGCCGGCGATGTAGCCCAGGACCTTCGCCTGCCGCTCTTCATGGAAGGCGAAGCGCTGGTGGATGAGGGAGGCGGCGTCGGCGATGGGTCCCCCATGCCCCGGCAGGGCCAGCCGCACCCCCATCTCCAGGGTGCGCTGCAGGGAGGCCATGTACTCCCGCAGGCTCTTGCGGCGGGCCTGCCCCTCCTCCAGCGGGGGCTCCAGAAGGGGATTGGAGGTGATGTCCCGCAGCAGGTGGTCGCTGGAAAGGAGGACCCGGCGCTGGGGCTGCCAGAGGCCGATGAGCCCGCCACTGTGCCCTGGCAGGTGCACGACGCGCCACACCTCACCCCCCAGGAGGATCTCGTCCCCCTCGTCCACTGTGCGGTGGACCGCCACGGGCTCGGCGAAGTGGCGGAAGCCCCGGTAGAGGGCCATGATCTGGCGCTGGACTTCCTCGGGCACGGCGGCCTTCCGGTAGACCTCGGCGTAGAAGGCATCCCGCAGGGCCTTGTCCCTGGGGTCCTCGGAGAGCACCGGCACGTTCCAGGGGTGGGTCCAGACCTCCGCGCCCGCCTCCCGGGCCAGGGAGGCAGCGAGGCCGTAGTGGTCCACATGGGCGTGGGTGATGAGGATGCGCCGCACCTGGTCCAGGCGGAACCCGGCCTCCTCCACCCCTCTCTGAAGGGCTTCCTGCGCCCGTTGGGTGCGGGGGCCCACATCAATAAGGGTGAGGCCGTCAAGCCCCTCCGCCAGGTAGACGTTGACCGGCCCTACGGCGAAGGGGGTTGGCACGGCCAGACAGCGGAGGTAGGATGGCGGTGCAGTGATGGGATCCATGCTGCGCAGTTATCCCTCCTCGGAAGGCTTGCTGCGGACGAGGACCCTCCATTCGCCCCGCTGGGCGACCTTACCGTCCTGCTTCACCACTTCCACGGCGAAGGTGACGATCCCCCCGCCCAGGCGGCGGATGGGCTTCTTCTCCGTGACCCGCGCTTTCATGTAGATGGTGTCGCCGATGTAGATGGGGGCACGGAAGTCCCAGTTCAGGCCCAGGAAGGCCTCCACCGTGCCCTCCATGAAGCCCAGGCGCACGGCGAGCCCCGAGGCGATGGAGAGGCCCAGCAGGCCGTGGGCGATGCGCTGGCCGAACATGGTCCCCGCCGCGTAGCGGGCGTCGGTGTGCAGGGGGTTCCAGTCCCCGGTGAGCGCGGCGAAGGCGACGATGTCCGTCTCCGTAACGGTGCGCCCGAAGGAGACCACTTCCTCCCCGACCTCAAACTCCTCAAAGTACTTCCCGCGGACGGAAGGGACTGGTTCGTGTGTTTCTGCTTCTGCCATAGACCTATGCTCCTCACGTTCAGAAGTTCTTGAGGACAGGCATGCCCAGTTCCACGCCGGCCCTGCTGAAGGCTTCCAGCACAGCCCGGCGAAGGTCCGAGGTGAGTTGGAACCAGTCGTTCGGGGCGCAGTAGGCCAGGAGGACCAGTTCCACGGTGCGGTCCCGGACCTCGCCGAAGAGGACCTGGGGGGCCGGGTTCTGCAGAATGCGAGGGTCGCTCTGGGTCGTCTCCCGGAGGACTTTTGCCGCCTGGGCCAGGTCCTGGTCGGCCATCACGGCGAAGGGGAGGCGCACGCGGCGTCGCTCCGCGACGGAGTAGTTGACCACGGCGCTGGTGGCCAGGATGCTGTTGGGCAGGGTCACCACGAGGCCATCAAAAGTCTCGATCTTCGTCGTACGCAGGGTCAGGCGCTTGACCGTGCCCGAGTATCCCCCTGCGTCCACCGAGTCGCCCACGACGAAGGTCCGGTCCAGGATGAGGAAGAGGCCGGACACGAAGTTGGCCACCACGTCCTTGACAGCGAAGCCCACAACCACCCCCATCACGCCCACGGCGGTGAGGACGCCGTACAGCAGATGGGTGAGGTTGAGGAGATAAGTGGTGAGGAGCAGGGCGGCCACGATGACCGCGACGTCCAGAGCGCGGTCCACCAGCCACAGTTCCCGTTCGTCCAGTTCCGCGCCCTTTACGCGCCCGCTGACCTGCCGAAGCCAGCGGCCCAGGTAGCGCAGCAGCCACCAGGCCACCGCCCACACGGCCACTACAGCCAGGATGCGCAGCACCCAACCAGGCCAGGTGACCTCCGGAAGGCGGTCCCACCAGGTCATGGGTCGTCCTCCCCTCTCTTTCGGCGCATCCAAAGGCGTGCCCTACGGACTTTCGTGGCGCGGCAGGAGCGCCAGGGCGATGCATGCGTCGCCCCTGCCGTGCCATAACCTCGGTGCCGCCTGTAGGGGCACAGCGCCGCTGTGCCCCTACGGCTCTCGTC
>JBMFPD010000176.1:0-6994 GCA_049969295.1 Anaerolineae bacterium
CACCGCTACACCGTCGCCCACGCTGCCCCCTTCCCGCCCCCTCCTGATCAGCGAGGTCCTCTACGATGGCACGGAGCCTGGGGAAGGGGACGAGTTTGTGGAGATCTGGAACCCTCTGGACGAGGTGGTGGACCTCTCGGGCTATAAAGTGGGGGATGAGGAGCAACGCTTGCCCCTGGTGGCCCAGGGTGGCGAGGGGATGTACGCCTTCCCCGAAGGCTTCGTACTGGGGCCAGGGGAAGTGGTGGTCGTGGCGCGGGACGCAGCAGCGTTCCGCGAGCGGTTCGGGCGGTGGCCGGATTTCCAATTGCTGGGGACCGCGCCCGAGGTGCCGCGCCTGGCGCGCTACACGGCCTGGAGCACCGGCGCCTGGGCTCTGACCAACGAGGGCGACGAGGTCCTTCTGCTTGGCCCGGGGGACGACCTGGTGGACGCGGTGGCCTACCGGGGAGGGGACCTCGGTTCCCTAGGCCTGGTGGGGTATATGGCCGCCCCTGCACCCCGCTCCATGCAGCGGGTGGGGCGGGCCGACTCCGGCGACCTCTGCGACGACTTTGTGGCGCGGACGCCCAACCCTGGTGTGGTAACCCTCCCTCCGGAGCCGCCCTCCACGCCCCCCGCCCCAGTGCGCGTGGCTGGCCAGTACTACGCCTTCGTGGGCGACCTGCACGGATACTCGGCCTTCTCCGGGGGAGCGGGTCCCCCAGCCTACGCCTTCGCCCAGGCCCGGGCCAACGGCCTGCACTTCCTCGTCCTGGGGGACCATGCCCACGACCTGACGCCGAGCCGCTGGGCCTCGCTGGGCAGAGCAGCCCGCGAGGCCACCGAGGACGGGGCCTTCGTGGCCCTGCGCGGCTTTGAACTGGTCCACGCTCTGGGGGCCTTCACCGTCCTCGGCACACCCGATTACATATCTGAGGGGGACCTCCCGGCGAACACCCTGGCCCCCTTTTACACGTGGCTCGCGGCCAGGGGCGGGGCCGTGGGCCAGTTCGTCCGGCCGACCTCCGGGAGCTTCGGTGCCTTCGCCTACCACGCCGCGGGGGACGGCCGGGTGCAACTGCTGGAGGTGGGGAGCGGCGTGGGCAGCGGCTACCGCACCGCGGAGAAGGCCTACCGGGAGGCCCTGGCCGCGGGTTGGCACGTGGGCCCGGCCAACAACAGCCACACCCTCTCCGCAGCCTGGGGTGCCGACACCCGCCACCGCACGGGCATTGTGACCACAGAACTGAAGGCCAACGCCCTCCTCCGGGCCCTGCGCCGGCGCCGGACCTTCGCCACGGAAGACGCCAATCTGGTCCTGGCCCTGCGGTGCAACGACCGCTGGATGGGCTCCAGGGTGGCGGCCGTGGGCGAGTTGCGCTTCGTCGTGACCTTCCACGACTCCGATGGCGAGGTGGTGGACCTCTTCCTCTACAGGGACAGAGGGACCTTGCCCGTGGCCCAGAAGCGCTTCGCCGACCAGGTGGAGGGGACCTGGCGGGTGCGCCTGCCGGCAGAGCCGGGCCACGTCTACTGGGTGAAAGCGGTGCAGTTGGATGGCGACACTGCCTACACGAGCCCCATCTGGACGCGGTGAGGGGACGCAAAACATGCTGGACCTGGCGAGGTACCTGGTCGTCGTCAAGGGAGGGGGCGATCTGGGCACAGGGGTGGCCTACCGCCTCTTCCGGGCCGGGTTCCCCGTCGTCGTCCTGGAACGGGCCCAACCCCTGGCCATTCGCCGGCGGGTGGCCTTCGCCCAGGCCGTCTACGATGGCGCCATCACCGTGGAGGGCGTCACGGCGCGCCGGGTGGAGACGCCGGAGGAGGCCCTGGCGCTCCTGGCGCGCCGCGAGGTCCCTGTCCTCGTGGATGAGCGGGGGGAGAGCCTGCCAGCCCTTCGGCCTGTCGCCTTGGTGGACGCCACCCTCTGCAAGCGCGACCCTCCCACCCGCATCGGCGATGCCCCCTTCGTCGTGGGCCTGGGGCCGGGGTTTGAGGTGGGCGTGCACGCCCACGCCGTGGTGGAGACCCAGCGGGGCCACAACCTGGGCCGCGTCCTGTGGGAGGGGCACGCTGCACCCGACACCGGCGAGCCCGGCGAGATCGGGGGGGAGACGGCGCGGCGCGTCCTGCGCGCCCCGGTCGCGGGCCGCTTCCGGGCCTGCCGGGAGATCGGGGCGCGGGTGCGGGGAGGGGAAGTGGTGGCCTACGTGGAGGATCAGCCTATCTGCGCCCCCTTTGATGGCGTGCTGCGCGGCCTCCTGGCCGACGGGCTCCTCGTCCCCCAGGGGATGAAGGTGGGAGACGTGGACCCCCGAGGGGCGGTGGAGCACTGCTTCACCATCTCAGACAAGGCCCTGGCCGTGGGGGGAGGTGTCCTGGAGGCCCTCTGCGCCTACCTTTCGGGGCGGGCTGGAGGTCCCCGTGGGTAAGCCCACCCTGGCTGCGGCCCTCTACATCCATATCCCCTTCTGCCGGGCCAGGTGCCGCTACTGCGATTTCTTCTCCCTGGCCGCGGACCCAGCCTGGTTCGCCCCCTATGTGCAGGCTGTGGAGGCCCAGATGGCCTGGGTGGCACGCCAGGCGGAGATCGTGCCCCAGACCCTCTACGTGGGGGGCGGCACGCCCACCGTCCTGCCGCTGGACCTCCTGTTGCGCCTCCTCCGGAGATGCGGGGCGCTCTGGGGTCCGCCGGCCCTGGGGGAGGTCACTGTGGAGGCCAACCCTGGCACCCTCTCCCGCGGCGACCTGCATCGCCTGGCCGAGGCTGGCGTGACGCGCCTTAGCCTGGGCATCCAGAGCACGGAGGACCGCGCCCTCCGCCTCCTGGGGCGCATCCACTCCGCCGCGGAGGGCCTCCAGGCCCTGGAGGAGGCCAGGGGGGCCGGCTTTCGCTCCGTAGGCGTGGACCTCATCTTCGGCCTGCCCGGCCAGACGTTGGAGGACTGGGAGCGGACGCTGCGGACCGTGCTCGCCTTCGCCCCGGACCACCTTTCCGCCTATGCCCTCACGTTGGAACCTGGCACGCCCCTCCACGAGGACCTCGCGGCCGGCCGCCTGCCCCCGCCCGACGAGGACCTCGCCGCCGATCTGTACGTCCTGGCGGAGGAGGTGTTGGAGGCGGCCGGCTACCGGCACTACGAGATCTCCAACTGGGCCCGCCGCGATCCCGCCTGGGACCACCGCTCCAGGCACAACCTGGCCTACTGGCGGAACGAGGCCTGGCTCGGGTTCGGCGCCGGCGCTCATTCCCACGCGTTCGGGCGGCGCTGGCACGAGGTGGAAGACCTTCCGCGTTTCATCCGCGCCTGGACCGGGGCCGAAGGCCCGGAGCGCGGCAAGGGCCTGGGGCTCCTCTACGCCTCGCCCACCGCCTGCGACGTGGAGACCGTCTCCCGCGAACAGGAGATGGCCGAGACCATGTTCCTCGGCCTGCGTCTGGTGGAGGAGGGGGTGCCGCGCCAGCGGTTTTACGGGAGGTTCGGGGTGCCTGTGGAAGCCGTGTACGGCCCTGCCCTGGAGGAACTGGAGGCGCAGGGCCTCCTGCAGGTGGACGAGGAGAGGGTGCGTCTCACGCCGCGTGGGCGGCTCCTGGCCAACCAGGTCTTCCTGCGCTTCCTGCCCTAGCGCTGGACCACAGAGAAGAGCCCCGGTTGCAGTTGCATCCTTCTGTTGGTGAGTCGGGGACGCGGGAAGACCGACCTCTCCCATCCCCCGGGGCCGCCGAAGGCGGCGGGGGTAGGGCGAGGTTCACCTCTATTCGTTCCTTCATTCGTGGATGGCGTTCGCAGGGCGAAAACACCCTGGGCATCTGCTCCCTGCCACTGAGCAAATGCGGTGCAGCACTAGATCAGCACCACGGCAATCCCCAGCAGGGTCAGGAACATCCCCAGGAGCGTCGTCGGGCCGGGGACTTCCCCCAGCAAGAGGGCGCTGAGGAGGACACCGCCGGTGACTTCCTGCGTGGCGACCAGGTTGACGTAGGCCGCGTGGGTGCGCCGCAGGGCGGCATTGTAGAGGGTGTGGCCCAGGGCCAGGGGGAAGACCCCAAGGCTCACCACCGAAAGGACCGGGCGCAGGCTCCACCTTCCCGTATGGCTCCAGAGGGCGACTGGGGTGAGCCACACGGCCGCCATGCCGTAGAGAGCGAAGGCGTAGGTCAGGAGAGGGTAGCGGGTGCGCTGGGACCGCCCTGCCACGGAGTAGAACCCGAAGGCCACCGCCGAGCCCAACGCCAGGAGGTCGCCGAGGGCCATCTGGGGGGAGAACCGGGGTTCAAAGCCGGCCAGGACCCCCACTCCCACCACGGTCAACAGGACGCCCAGGTACTTCCGCCGCGCCAGGGGTTCCTTCAGGAAGAGGGCCGAGAAGAGGGTGACGAACAGAGGGGCGGTGTAGGTGAGGGTCAGGGAGTGGGCCACCGTGGTGTAGGCCAGGGAGGCGATGTAGCACCAGAAGTGCAGGGCCGTGACCAGGCCGAAAAGGGCGAAGCGCGGGAGGTCCCGCCACGTCAACTGCGGGCGCTCCCCCCGCAGGAGCATCAGGGCCAGGACCGCCAACGCTGCCGTCCCCAGACGCCCCCAGGCGATCTCCCATCCCGAGAGGGGGGCGCTCCAGCGGACCAGGACCGGGCTGGTGGAGAAGAAGAGCACGGCCACGGCCACCAGGGCCAGGCCACGCGTCGAGTCGCTCTCTCCCTTCGGCGTCATAGCCCCCCAGATCCAGTACGCGGGAAGGGGACAGGTTCCACATGCCAGGAGAGAGGCGTGGGGGTGGGCGTGGGGGGCTCCGGCTGGGGCAGGGCCACGATGATCAGGGAGAGGACCATGCTCAGCACCACCAGCAAGCCCAGGACCCAGAAGAGGAGCTGGGCCTTGTTGCGCCGGACCTTCCCCCACCAGCCCGGCTTGCGGGACGCTCCGCTCCTTGACACTGCTCTCCTCCGTGCTGTACTCGCGGCTAGGGGCCGAAGGCATTATACCACACCCGCCGAGGAGGGCCAAGCACCGGCATCCTTTGGGATGGAACCGAGAACGCCCCCCAGCACCCACTTGTCTGACTCGGGCATCCGTGCTACAATGCCCTTGCGACCGAAGAGCAGCCCCAGAGCGCGGAAGGCAGGGACGCCCCATGGCACAAGACCTTCCTTCTCCACTTCCCCACTCCTCTGCAGAAGAACGGGTCCGTCGGCTGGAACAGATCCTCCAGGCCGCGGCCCTGCTCAACTCCACCCTGAACCTCCCCATGCTCCTCCAGCGCCTGATGGACACCGCCACCCGCCTCACCCAGACCGAGGCCAGTTCCATCCTCATGGTGGACCGCAAGACTGGTGAACTCCGGTTTGAAGCGGCCACAGGTATCAAGAGCGACGCGCTCCAGACCATCCAGGTTCCCCTGGAGGGGAGCGTGGCCGGCTGGGTCCTCCAGCACGGGCAGCCCCTGGCCCTCTCCGATACGTCCAGGGATGCCCGCTTTTACCGCGGGGTGGACGAGCAGACCCACTTCCACACCCGGTCCATCCTGGCAGTCCCTCTGATGAGCCGGGGGGTCGCCATCGGCGTCCTGGAGGTCCTCAACAAGGTGGGGGATGTCCCTTTCACCGAGGAGGATGTGGAGACGATGGAATGGCTGGCTGGCCAGGCCGCCATCGCCATTGAGAACGCCCGGGCCTTCCGCCAGGCCGACCTGGTCTCCGACGTGGTGCACGAGTTGCGCACCCCCCTGACCTCCATCGTGGGCTACAGCAAGATGCTCCTCATCGCCGAGGACCTGGACCCCGCCCTCCAGCGCCAGTTCCTGGAGACCATCCACCGGGAAGCCACCCGCATGGGCAACCTGGTGAACGACATCCTGGAACTCTCCCGTCTGGAATCCGGGCGCATCCGCATCGCCCGGGAGCCGGTCGCGCTGAACGCGGTGCTGGAGGAGGCTGCCGCGCTCCTGGGCCAGCAGGCCCGCGACAAGGGCCTGGACCTGCGCCTTCACCTGCCGACGCCTTCCCCTGTGGTCCTGGGGGATGCCCAGCGCCTGAGGCAGGTCTTCCTCAACCTCCTCAGCAACGCCATCAAGTACAACCGGCCGGGCGGCTGGGTCGCCCTCCGCGTGGAGGAACGGCCTGGAGGCTCCGTGGCCGTGGCCGTGCAGGACTCCGGCAAGGGGATCGCCCGGGAGCACCTGCCGCGCCTCTTTGAGAAGTTCTTCCGGGTAGACGACGAAGAGGTCCCCAAGGGCTCCGGCCTGGGCCTGGCCATCGCCCGCCAGATCGTGGAGGCCCACGAGGGGCGCATAGAGGTGGAAAGCGAACTGGGCCGTGGGAGCACCTTCACCGTGGTGCTGCCGGCCGCCCCTGCCCCATAAGCCATCCCCGCCAGGGGGTGGGGGTGAGGTGGGACGGACCTCTCCCATCTCCCGGCCGATGCGAGGGGGGAAGAAGCAACCAGTAGGGCACGCCTGCGGCGTGCCAGAGAAGTCACGCTGCAAGCGTGACCTACGGTCTTCCCTCCCCGGTGCGGGGAGGGAAGGGGGGACGCCCCGCCTTACGGCCCTCCGCCTCCCCACGCGGGACCCCAACCGCGCTGCGCCACCAGGGGGAGGTAGGCGCGCGGCCCCCAACCCGGCGGAAGGGCCGTGGCCGTGGGGGTCACAGTCGGCGTCACCGTCGGACACGGCCCAGCGTACCGCCACCGCAGGGCATCAAAGAGGACCTTCCGCCCCGCCGTGGCATCCTCCGTTACGTCCGATAGGCGGACCCACTCCTTGCTCCACCCACCGCCAAAGGGGTACTGGCCCAAGGGCCGCCAGGTCCCGCCCCCCTGGCTCTGGTCCACCACTACGGAGGCAGCCCCCAGCGCATGGGCGATCTCGTAGCGGGCCGAGGTCGTCGCTCCTTCGGCTTCTGGCAGGAAGGCCTCCAGATCGTACAGGCCGCACACCCCGATCTCCGGCCGCCACTCCGCCCACCGCAGGGCGGGGCCGGGCTGGGCCTCCACCCACCAGAAATGCCCACCAT